>NZ_JAGIQB010000269.1:0-409 GCF_017815025.1 Cupriavidus phytohabitans | reverse complement strand
AAAATAGCGAGCCCTTCAGCCTTGTAGAGGCAAGCTTCGCTTTTTGCGCGGCTAGTACTTCAGCAGCCTGCTAGGCGGCAATCTGGTTCCCACCAGAATTTGGTGGGAACCAGAAGAAATGGAGATCAAGGCGCGAGGTCGCCGGCGAGGCTCCAAGAATTACGCAAAGGAATTCCGCACGCAGGTCGTGGCGGAAACGCTGGACCCGGCACGCTCACTGGCAGAAGTCGCGCGCTCACATGGACTGAACGCGAATCTCGTGTCGAAGTGGCGGCGGGATCAGGAGCGGGCCGCGGCGTCCGCATCCGAGCCGGCCGAACTATTCCTGCCCAAGAGATGGCATCGCCGCCGATGCCGGAGCCGATTGGATCGTCCGGGCTCGTCATCGAATGTCGGGGCGTGCGCGTGT
>NZ_JAGIQB010000268.1:0-414 GCF_017815025.1 Cupriavidus phytohabitans | reverse complement strand
CGGTCCTGGGACGCCCAGGTTCGACTGTGCCGGCGCTATCGGAGACTTGCCGCACGCGGCAAGAACCCGAACATTGCAGTGGTTGCGGTGGCCCGTGAACTGAGCGGGTTCATCTGGGACATCAGCCAGCTCGCCATGTCGCTGGCCGTACCGAACGAGGCGCGGGCAGCTTAACCCAATACCGGTACCTATCTGACACTACTATGAGGCCTCAGTTTCCTGAAGGGCGACGTAGCCCGGCACACGAGCAACCCGCGATCCAGCTAGGCAACGGATCTCATCCGACTTGCGGAATTAGATAGCGGCAGGCTCATTGGGCGGACCTCTGTAATGCGGTAACCAACCCGCGGATATCAGCATGATCCACCGTCGAGACTTACTGCTACGTCGCCCTCCAGGAAATTGGGGGAACTA
>NZ_JAGIQB010000267.1:0-416 GCF_017815025.1 Cupriavidus phytohabitans | reverse complement strand
TTCAAGTCATTGAATGTAAACACTTTTCCGGGGCGCCAGGATCGCTTCGGTGGGTCAAAGATGTGTATAACCGCATGTTATCTAGTGTGTGCTAGCGGACAGAATTGGGTCTGCCAGAATTGTGGCGTGAGTCCTCATGAGACCGTGCCACTTATCGCCCATCATTCGGAAGGGGTGGATGCCCCAGATATCGACACGCTGGGGCGCCCTGGTCGTAAGTCTGATAGACATCCATCCGGCTAGAGCTATCCTTGTATCGAACTGTACGGACAATTCTTGTGAAAGCCCTCGTTGGAACAACTGGGGCACATTTCCAGGGGCTTTATCATGCCTACGTCAGACCTAACAGGCTGCTGAAGTACTCACCACGGAAGAGGTGCGGCTTCCCCCGATAGGGCTGGGGGTCGCGGTTTTTC
>NZ_JAGIQB010000266.1:0-435 GCF_017815025.1 Cupriavidus phytohabitans | reverse complement strand
GTGCGCTTTGCGCGCTCAGGACGGACTGCTCCCCTGCAGCGCCAACAATTGCTTTTTGGCTAGCGCCAGATTCACCAGACCAAACAAACTGAACAACTGCGCCGTGTTCTTGACCAGGCCCTTGTAGCGAACTATGCGATGACCAAACAGATTCTTGATGACATGGAACGGATGCTCGACACGCGCCCGAATCTGGGCCTTCGCCCGCTCGACGGCGATCAGCAAGTCCTTGACCGCGCCGTCACGCATCGCCTTGATCTTGCCGCGCTTGACGGCCACTTGCC
The DNA here is from genome assembly GCF_017815025.1 of Cupriavidus phytohabitans. NCBI lineage: Bacteria > Pseudomonadati > Pseudomonadota > Betaproteobacteria > Burkholderiales > Burkholderiaceae > Cupriavidus > Cupriavidus phytohabitans. Next base: position 151 of record NZ_JAGIQB010000266.1, on the reverse strand, counting down.
ACGTCACGGATTTGCCTTGCATCTCGTCGCGCTTCTCCACGCCGGTGTAGCCCGCGTCGTCAAACGCATTCTCCTCGTGGCCATGCAGCAAGGCATGCGCCTGCGACACGTCGGACTCGTTGGCCGCTGTGCCCACCACGCTGTGTACCAG
>NZ_JAGIQB010000265.1:0-445 GCF_017815025.1 Cupriavidus phytohabitans | reverse complement strand
TGTCGGGCGAGCACTTCAGCGTCGACGGCACGCTGATTCAGGCGTGGGCCGGCCACAAGAGCTTTGTACGCAAGGATAGCGGCGATAAAGACGATAACGACGGCGCTGACTTCAAGGGTCGCAAGCGCAGCAACGAGACGCACGAGTCCAAGACCGATCCCGATGCCAAGCTGTACCGCAAAGGCAAGACCGCCAGCGAGCTGCGCTACATGGGCCACACTCTGAGCGACAACCGCCACGGCCTGGTGGTGAGCGCCATGGTGACCAATGCGGACGGACACGCCGAACGCGAGGCCGCGAAGGTCATGCTCAACGATGCCAGGCAGGTAACTGAAGACCCAAATGTGGAAGTGACCGTCGGCGCCGACAAGGGCTACGACGCGCAGGAGTTCATCCAGGCCTGCCTGGAAATGAAGGTGACTCCCCACGTGGCACAGAACACCTC
>NZ_JAGIQB010000264.1:0-446 GCF_017815025.1 Cupriavidus phytohabitans | reverse complement strand
GGCGGCGCCAACATGGGCTACCTGGCGCACATGATCGCGATGGAAGAGATCAGCCGCGCCTCGGCGTCGGTGGGCCTCTCGTACGGCGCGCATTCCAACCTGTGCGTGAACCAGATCCACCGCAACGGCACGCCGGCGCAGAAGGCGAAATACCTGCCGAAACTGGTGTCGGGCGAGTGGGTCGGCGCGCTGGCGATGAGCGAGCCCAACGCCGGTTCGGACGTGGTCAGCATGAAGCTGCGCGCCGAATTCAAGGGCGATCGCTACGTGCTCAACGGCACCAAGATGTGGATCACCAACGGCCCCGACTGCGACGTGCTGGTGGTTTACGCCAAGACCGAGCCCGAGCTGGGCGCGCGCGGCATGACTGCCTTCATCGTCGAGAAGGGCATGAAGGGCTTCTCGGTGGCACAGAAGCTGGACAAGCTGGGCATGCGCGGCTCGCA
>NZ_JAGIQB010000263.1:0-454 GCF_017815025.1 Cupriavidus phytohabitans | reverse complement strand
GCAATCCGTCCGTATCGCCTGAGTTCAGCCTCACCGAGGAGCCCCTGTTTTCAATCTCGATTTATGCAACAACGCCCCTCGGGTACTTGAAACATACCCTCAAATGCCAGCAATCAAACATTTCTTAACATTAACTACTGAGATCGAAGCCGCCCATAAAAATCCCCGACTAGTGTCCTGCGTCAGAGATTCGCAGGCAAAATCGCCTGACGCTGGCGAGGATGTCGTCGGCGGACTTCGTCCACACGAAAGGCGTGGGGTTGGCGTTGTTGTTCAGGTCGAGGTATTGCTGGATGGCTTGCTCAAGTTGTCGGGTTGATCGATGCGTGCCGCGGCGGATGTATTGTTCCGTGATGGCTGCAAACCAGCGTTCCACCTGATTGATCCATGAGGCGGAGGTCGGCGTGAAATGAACATGGAAGCGCGGATGGCGAGCGAACCAAGCCTTGATCGA
>NZ_JAGIQB010000030.1:87682-94396 GCF_017815025.1 Cupriavidus phytohabitans | reverse complement strand
ATGCAGCTTTCGTGATCCTCATTTAACGTCTCTGCCGCCCTTCCGTTGGCAGAGGTTTTTCAGACCATCCCTAAGCGCCGCACAGCAACAAGGAGCACGACATGAACGTATTCTGGTTTATCCCCACCCACGGCGACAGCCGCTACCTCGGCACCTCCGAAGGCGCGCGCGAAGTCAGTTTCGACTATATGAAGCAGGTCGCGGTGGCCGCCGATACGCTCGGCTATGAAGGGGTGCTGATCCCTACCGGTCGTTCTTGCGAAGACCCGTGGGTGGCGGCGGCGGCCCTGTCGGCCGTGACGCAGCGCCTCAAGTTCCTGGTGGCCGTGCGCCCGGGCCTGATGGCGCCGACGCTGGCCGCGCGCATGGCGGCGACGTTCGACCGCCTCTCCAATGGCCGGCTGCTGATCAACCTCGTCACCGGCGGCGACACCGCCGAGCTGGAAGGCGATGGCCTGTTCCTCGACCACGGCGCGCGCTACGAGGCCTCGGCCGAGTTCCTGCGCATCTGGCGCGACGTGCTGGCGGCCAGCCATGACAGCGGCCAGATCGACTACCAGGGCAAGCATCTGAGCGTGAAGGGCGCGCGCGTCCTCTATCCGCCGCTGCAGCGGCCGCATCCGCCGGTGTACTTCGGCGGCTCGTCGGCGCCGGCGCACGCGCTGGCGGGCGAGCAGGTCGATACCTACCTGACCTGGGGCGAACCACCGGCGGACGTGGCGCAGAAGCTGGAAGATGTGCGCCGGCATGCGGCCACGCATGGCCGCACGGTCCGCTTCGGCATCCGGCTGCACGTGATCGTGCGCGAGACCGATGCCGCCGCGTGGGCCGCCGCCGAAGACCTGATCAGCCGCCTCGACGATGAGACCGTGGCGCGCGCGCAGGCAGTGTTCGCCAAGATGGATTCGGAAGGGCAGCGCCGCATGGCCGCGCTGCATGCGGGCGGCAGTGCGCGCCGCACGCGCGAGGCGCTGGAAATCAGCCCCAACCTGTGGGCGGGCGTCGGCTTGGTGCGCGGCGGCGCGGGCACTGCGCTGGTGGGCGATCCGCACACCGTTGCCGGGCGCATGCGCGAGTACGCCGAACTCGGCATCGACACCTTCGTGCTGTCCGGTTATCCGCACCTGGAAGAGGCTTATCGCTTTGCCGAACTGGTGTTTCCGCTGCTGCCGCGCTCGGTGCGCGAGAAGTTGCCGGGCAAGGTGCTGTCGGGCCCGTTCGGCGAAGTCATGGCGACCGGCATCGTGCCGCGCGCCGCGCAAAGCTGAAGGAGGACAGCATGAGCGCTCCTCATCTTCCGTTGCCACGCCGACATCCAGCCGCGCTGGCGCGCGCCGTGGCGCCATGGATCGTGCCGGTGCTGCTGGTCGTGGTGTGGCAGGCGGCCTCGCAGAACGGCTGGCTGTCGAACCGCGTGCTGCCGGCCCCGCTGGCCGTGTTGCAGGCCGCATGGGACCTGGCCCGTTCGGGCGAGTTGTGGAAACACGTTGGCGCCAGCACCTGGCGCGCGCTGGCCGGGTTTGCCATTGGCGGCGGGCTGGGCCTGCTGCTGGGGCTGCTGACCGGCACCTTTCGCGGCGCGGCCACGCTGCTCGACAGCACGCTGCAGATGGTGCGCAATATCCCGCCGCTGGCGCTGATCCCGCTGGTGATCCTGTGGTTCGGCATCGACGAGAGCGCCAAGCTGTTCCTGGTGGCGCTGGGGGTGTTCTTCCCGGTGTACCTGAACACCTACCACGGCATCCGCTCGGTCGATACCGGGCTGGTGGAGATGGCGCGCAGCTACGGGCTGTCCGGCTGGCAGCTCTACCGTGAAGTGATCCTGCCCGGGGCGTTGCCGGGGATCCTGGTGGGCGTGCGTTTTTCGCTCGGGTTGATGTGGGTGATCCTGATCGTCGCGGAGACCATCTCCGCGCAATCCGGCATCGGCTACATGACCATGAACGCGCGCGAATTCCTGCAGACCGATGTGGTGCTGGTGGGCATCCTGCTCTATGCGCTGCTGGGCAAGCTGGCCGACTTGCTGTCACGCGGCCTGGAGCGCTACTGGCTGCGCTGGCACCCCGGTTACGCAGCCGCCTGAAACACGCAACGCCGCACGCGCGGCAGGGAGATCGACATGCAGATGTATCCGGTGGAACAGGCCGCGCTGGTCGAACTGGAAGCGGGCCTCGCACACCGCGAGGCAGTCAGGCACGAGGCAGCGGCACCGCACCGCCATGGAGGCGTCGCGCTGCGCTTGCGCCAGGTGGTCAAGCGCTATGACGGCCGCGAAGTGCTGCACGATGTGGCGCTCGACGTGGCGCCGGGCGAGTTCGTCGCCATCGTCGGGCGCAGCGGCTGCGGCAAGAGCACGCTGCTGCGGCTGGTGGCGGGGCTGGAAGGGACTGACGGCGGCACCATTGCGATCGACGGTGACACGCATGACCACGTGAGAAGCCGCCGCGGGCGCGGCGCCGACGTGCGCGTGATGTTCCAGGACGCGCGGCTGCTGCCGTGGAAGCGCGTGCTGGACAACGTGGCGCTGGGCCTGCCGCGCGCGCGGCGCGGCGAAGCGGGCGAGGTGCTGGCGCAGGTGGGCCTGGCCGAGCGCGCGCAGGCGTGGCCCGCAAGGCTGTCCGGCGGGCAGCGGCAGCGCGTGGCGCTGGCGCGCGCGCTGGTGCATCACCCGCAGTTGCTGCTGCTCGATGAGCCGCTGGGCGCGCTGGATGCGCTCACGCGCATCGAAATGCAGGGGCTGATCGAAGGCCTGTGGCGGCGGCTTGGCTTCACGGCGCTGCTGGTGACGCACGACGTCCCCGAGGCCGTGGCACTGGCTGACCGTATCGTGCTGATCGAGGATGGCCATATCGCCATGGACGAGCGCGTGGCGCTGGCGCGGCCGCGCCAGCGCGGCGACGCCGGCTTCGCGCGACTGGAAGCCGCGGTGCTGCAGCGGGTGATGCGGCAAGCGCCGGCGGCTTCTTCGCCCCTCGATGCGGCAACGAAGCGCCGTGCGCAGCGCATCGACAAGGGCGCGCACATCGACAGGCCGGAATCTTCATTCGCCGCCGCCCGCTGAACTCCTATCATGAGCAGGCAGGCGAGCGCAGCGACAGCAGCGCCGTTGCCATCACCAATCCGACCATGGGACCCGACGTGGTCCGGTCAACCGAAGGAAATCGCCATGCCAGGCGTGCATGAACCCGCCAGCGCAGCCAATCCGCTGCAACGCTATCTGGAATCGCTGCCGCGCCGGCCGCTGGCCGACCGGCAACTGTGGCGCGACGCGCGCGGGCAGGTGCAGGGACAATTCTTCAATTGCTCGCTGACCAGCGCCTTCGAGCCGCTGGTGACCCTGGCCGACCGCGCGGTGGTCGCGCATGAAGGCTCGATCCATACCTATGCCGACGATGGCGTGGGCCTGGCGGCGTGGAAGCTTTTCGCGATGGCCGCCGACGACACCACGCTGGTGTCGCTGGACCGCCTGTCGCGGCTGCTGCACGCGATCAACTACTTTGCCGCCGACGGTGCGCACAAGCTGGTGCTGAACGTGCACAACCGGCTGCTTGCCGCGGTCGCCGACGATCACGGCGCCGCGTTCCGGCGCGCACTGCGGTCGCTGGGGTTGCCGCTGGAGCGCTTCGTGATCCAGGTGCCGGCCAGCGCCAACGACGACCTGCCGCTGCTGTTGCATGTGGTCGGCAACTATCGCCGCAACGGCTTCGCGGTCAGCCTGCAGGCGTCGGATCCGGCCGAGGCGGGCGCGCTGATGGCGCATGCGTTGCCGGACTGGCTCAAGCTCGACATGCGCCGCACCTGGACCGATCGCCAGCTGGCGGGGCTGCGCGCCAGCGCCGTCAGCGCCGGCGTTACGCTGATCGGGCGGCGGCTGCAGAACGCCGAAAGCGTGGAGCGGCTGCAGGCGGCAGGCATCGGCCTGGGGCAGGGCGCTTTCGCCGGCGCGCTGGTCAGCACGGCCGGGCTGCGGGCACAAGTGGCGGCCACGGGCGCGCCAGCGGCACACGAACTCAGCAAGGAGCCGGTATGACGCGAGCGATCGGAGCATCGGCAGGGCCATCATCGGCGGCGCATGGTACCCGCCTGGAAATTCCGCGACACCTGCAGGTGCTGACCGTGCCGGGCCTGCATGGCAGCGGCCCGGGGCACTGGCAGAGCCGCTGGGAGAAGCGCTTCCCGGACTGGCAGCGCGTGGAGCAGCATGACTGGTCGCGCCCGAGCCTGCCGCTGTGGGCCGAGCGCGTCTCGGAAGGCGTGATGCGGGCGCAACGCGTGGCCACGCGCGGCGCGGTGCTGGTGGCGCATAGCTTCGGCTGCCTGGCGACGCTGCGGCAGGCGTCGCTGGACCCGGCGGGCATTGCCGGCGCGATGCTGGTGGCGCCGGCCGATCCCGACAAGTTCGCCGTCGCCAGCCTGCTGCCGACCTACCGCCTGCCGTTCCCGACCATCCTGGTGGCCAGCCGCAACGATCCGTGGATGCCGCAGCGAACCGCCTTCAGCTGGGGCACGCTGTGGGGCAGTGAACTGGTCGATGCCGGCAACCTGGGGCATATCAACGCCGATTCCGATCTGGGCGACTGGGCCGAGGGCCTGGAGCTGCTGGGCACGCTGGTGCAGCGTATCGCGAATGCAGGGGATGCCGGGGCAACTGGAGTGATGTCCGCGGCATGGGAAGCCGGGCTGGAAGTGGCGCCGGGCGCTCCATATATCTAAATCGTCTAAGAAAATTCAGAAAGATTCGTTCTGTTTATAAGGGTGGGTCTGCAGAATCTGTCTCGTAAGCCGGCGCAATATGCGCCGGCGTCATAAGGATCCGGTGCCCGAAGCCGGCCGACGACAGACGAGACGACATGCCACCCTCCCTATCTCTGGCGGATGCCCCCACGCCGGGCATCCCCGATGCGCCGGCCTCGCGTGCGCCGCGCGGTCCCGCCAGGCAGCGCTTTACCGTGCTTCCCGGTTTCGGCCTGTCGCTGGGCTTCACGCTGTTCTACCTGACGCTGATCGTCCTGGTCCCGCTGTCGGCGACGTTCCTCAAGACGTTCACGATGACCTGGGACGCGTTCTGGACGGCGATCACGGCGCCGCGCGTGGTGGCATCGCTGCAGCTGAGCTTCGGCGCGTCGCTGGTCGCGGCCATCGCCAATACCGTGTTCGGGCTGATCGTCGCGTGGGTGCTGGTGCGTTACCGCTTTTCCGGCAAGCGCCTGATCGATGCGCTGGTCGACCTGCCGTTCGCGCTGCCGACCGCGGTGGCCGGCATCGCGCTGACCGCGCTGTTCGCCGGCAACGGCTGGATCGGCCGCTACCTCGAGCCACTCGGCATCAAGGTTGCATTCACGCCGCTGGGCGTGGTGGTGGCGCTGACCTTCATTGGCCTGCCGTTCGTGGTGCGCACGGTGCAGCCGGTGCTCGAAGACGTGGAGCAGGAACTGGAAGAGGCGGCCGCCAGCCTGGGCGCCAACCGGCTGCAGACCTTCCGGCGCGTGATCCTGCCGGCGATCCTGCCGGCGCTGCTGACGGGTTTCGCGCTGTCCTTCGCGCGCGCCACCGGCGAGTACGGTTCGGTGGTCTTTATCTCCGGCAACATGCCGATGGTGTCGGAGATCGCGCCGCTGATGATCTATTCCAAGCTGGAGCAATACGACTATGCCGGCGCCACCGCGGTGGCGGTGGTGATGCTGGTGATCTCGTTCGGGCTGCTGCTGTTGATCAACCTGCTGCAGGCGTGGACGCGCCGCCACCAGTCGGGTGCGCGCGCTGCCCTCGCACCGGAAGCGCCCGCGACGGGCAAGGAGTTCTGACATGGCGGGCGCAGTTTCGGGACGCCTGGGCCCGCAGCGCCAGGACCGGGTCCATCACCAGTTCGACGCCACCAGCGAGGCACCGTGGGTGCGCTATACGCTGATCATGCTGGCGGTGCTGTTCCTCACGCTGTTCCTGTTCGTGCCGCTGGCTTCGGTCTTCTATGAAGCGCTGCGCAAGGGCGTGCAGACCTACTGGGAAGCGCTGGTCGAGCCCGACGCGCTGGCCGCGATCCAGCTCACGCTGACGGTGGCGGCGATCGCGGTGCCGCTGAACGTGGTGTTCGGCGTGGCGGCGGCGTGGGCCATCGCCAAGTTCGAGTTTCGCGGCAAGAACCTGCTGATCACGTTGATCGACCTGCCGTTCTCGGTGTCGCCGGTGATCTCGGGCCTGGTCTATGTGCTGCTGTTCGGCGCGCAGGGCTGGTTCGGCCCGTGGCTGGAAGCGCATGACATCAAGATCATGTTCGCGGTGCCCGGCATCGTGCTGGCGACGATCTTCGTGACCTTCCCATTCGTGGCGCGCGAGCTGATCCCGCTGATGCAGGCGCAGGGCAGTGAAGAGGAAGAAGCCGCGATCGTGCTGGGCGCCTCGGGCTGGCAGACCTTCCGCCATATCACGCTGCCCAATATCCGCTGGGGCCTGCTGTACGGCGTGATCCTGTGCAATGCGCGGGCGATGGGCGAGTTCGGCGCGGTGTCGGTGGTGTCGGGCCATATCCGTGGGCTGACCAACACCATGCCGCTGCACGTTGAGATCCTTTACAACGAGTACAACTTCGCGGCGGCCTTCGCGGTGGCCTCGCTGCTGACGCTGCTGGCGCTGGTCACCCTCGGCATCAAGACGCTGGTGGAATGGCGCGCGCGCAAAGAGACGGAAGAGGCCGTGATCGAGCGGCCAATTGGAACA
>NZ_JAGIQB010000030.1:0-87582 GCF_017815025.1 Cupriavidus phytohabitans | reverse complement strand
GCAGGAACAGCAGGAACAGCAGGAACAGCAGGAACAGCAGGAACAGCAGGAACAGCAGGAACAGCAGGAACAGCAGGAACAGCAGGCACGGCGGGAACCCCCCTGCAAGCATCGGTGTAAGGAAACGGCATCATGAGCATCCAGGTCAAGAACGTAGAGAAGCGCTTTGGCGATTTTGTCGCGCTGGACAATGTCTCGCTCGATTTCGATGAAGGCGAGCTGACCGCGCTGCTGGGTCCGTCCGGTTGCGGCAAGACCACGCTGCTGCGCATCATCGCCGGGCTGGAGCGCGCCGACGCGGGCCAGATCGTGCTGGCCGGGCGCGATGCCTCGGACCAGCATGTGCGCCAGCGCCAGGTGGGCTTCGTGTTCCAGCACTATGCGCTGTTCAAGCATATGAGCGTGTTCGAGAACGTGGCCTTCGGCCTGCGCGTGAAGCCGCGTGCCGAACGCCCGAGCGAAGCGCAGATCCGCGAGAAGGTGCATTCGCTGCTCGACCTGGTCCAGCTCGACTGGCTGGCCGACCGCTACCCGTCGCAGCTGTCCGGCGGCCAGCGCCAGCGGATCGCCCTGGCCCGCGCACTGGCGGTGGAGCCGCGCGTGCTGCTGCTCGATGAGCCCTTTGGCGCGCTCGACGCCAAGGTGCGCAAGGAACTGCGCCGCTGGCTGCGCCGCCTGCACGACGAACTGCATGTGACCAGCGTATTCGTCACGCACGACCAGGAAGAAGCGCTCGAAGTGGCCGACCAGGTGGTGCTGATGAACCGCGGCCACGTCGAACAGTACGGCTCGCCCGAAGCGGTCTACAACCATCCGGCCACGCCGTTCGTGTTCGGCTTCCTCGGCAACGTGAACCTGTTCCACGGGCGGCTGGAAGTGGGCGAGAGCGGCGGCCTGCTGCATACCGGCGAGGCGGTGCTGCCGGTGGTCGGCAGCGGCCACGAGACTGCAGGCGATGCGACCGCGTATGTTCGTCCGCACGACCTGGACCTGGAGCGCTATTCGCCCGGTGCCGACGGCATCGCCGTGACCCTGCGCCGCGCGCTGACGCTGGGCCCGGTAGCCCAGCTCGAACTCGAGCGTGAAGACAACCAGGACGTGATCGAAGTGGCGCTTCCGCTCGAGCGCTTCCGCCATGCGGGCTTCCGCGAGGGCGAACTGCTCGCCGTGCGGCCGCGCCAGCTGCGCGTCTTTACGCAAGCCAACGGCACCGCGTCAATCAAAAAACAAGAGGCCGCTCGATGAACTTCCAGCAACTCCGATCGATCCGTGAGGCGGTACGCCGCCAGTTCAACCTGACCGAGGTCGCCAACGCGCTCTACACCTCGCAGCCCGGCGTGTCGCGCCAGATCCGCGAGCTGGAGGAAGAGCTGGGCGTGGAGATCTTCGAGCGCTACGGCAAGCGCCTGACCGGGCTGACCGAGCCTGGCCGCGAGATCGTGCGCATTGTCGAGCGCCTGCTGCTTGAAGCCGAGAACCTGCGCCAGGCCGGCGACGAGTTTGCCGGCCGCCATGTCGGGCGCCTGACCGTGGCCACCACGCACACGCAGGCCCGCTACGCGCTGCCGCGCGTGGTGCAGGCCTTCCGCCGCGAATACCCGCACGTGACGCTCGCCCTGCAGGAAGCGTCGCCGATGCATATCGTCGAGCTGCTGCTGACGGGGCAGGCCGATATCGGCATCGCCACCGAAGCGCTGGCGACCGAAGCCGGGCTGACCTCGTTCGAAGCCTACAGCTGGCAGCACGTGCTGGTGGTCTCGCCCGACCATCCGCTCACGCGCCTGCCCGAGCCGACGCTGGAGGACGTGGCCGGCTTCCAGCTCATCACCTACGATGCCGGCTTTACCGGCCGCCGCAAGATCGACACGGCCTTCGCCGAAGCCGGCCTGCAGCCGGAAATCGTGCTGACCGCGCTGGACGCCGACGTGATCAAGACCTACGCCGAGCTGGAGCTGGGCGTGGGCATCATCGCCTCGATGGCGTACGACGAGCGCAAGGACTCGGGCCTGGTGCGCATCAACGCCGACCACCTGTTCGCGCCCAATACCACCAGCGTGGCCGTGCGCCGCGGCGCCTACCTGCGCGGATATGCGCACGCCTTCATCAATATGTTCGCGCCGCACCTGTCGCGCGACACCGTCAGCAGCGCGCTGTCGGAGCAGGACCGGCAGGTGCTGGCGGCCTGAGCGGCATTCCCCGTCAGCCGTGCACGGGCGTTGCCCGGCTCCGCATGGCGCCGGCGGCACTCCACCGCGTGCCGCGCGCGCCGTCTGCCCCTGCACGGTGCCGTTCGCGCCCCGTGTCCACCGTTCGTCGCAACAGGCTTTCTTCGTGCCCGGGTGAAGGGTAAAGTCCCTGCACGTGGCGCGCATTGCCAGTCAGGCCTGCGCGGCACGCCTTCCGCAGTGCAACAGATATTGCGCGCGGCTGCCCGCCGGGCAAGGAAAGAGGGGCAAGGGAGAGAGACGATCATGCGTGACGAACCGCTGCTGCGCTGGCAGTGGCGCGGCTATGGCCGCAACCACCAGCATCCCCGCAACCTGCTGCTGCATATCGTGGCCGTGCCGATGTTCATGGCGGGCACGGTACTGTGCGCCTACGGCATCCTGCGGCTGAGCCTGCCTGCGGTGGCGCTGGGACTGGTGTGCATGGGCATGTCGCTGGCACTGCAGGGGCGCGGGCACCGGCTGGAGGCCAACGCGCCGGAGCCGTTTGCCGGCCCGGCGGACATCGCCGGACGTATCTTCGCCGAGCAATGGATCACCTTCCCGCGTTATGTGCTGTCAGGCCAATGGTGGCGTGCGCTGGCCGGGGAGTGTGGCACACGCGTCACGTCGGGGGATTGCGCCAATTGCGCCGATTGCGCCGAGACTGGCCAGCGCTAACGTACCGCCATGAACCGCTGCTTCTCCACCGTCGCCACCGCGCCCCCGTCGCGGCTCACCATCCTCGGCCGCGACCTGCTGTTCGTGCTGTGCATGAACACGGTGATTGCCGTCAGCCTCAACTACGGTTTCCAGACCGGCGGCACGCTCTGGCACAACTTTGTCTACAGCCAGCTGATCGGCCTGTCGATCTGGCTGCTGATCGACATCCCGCGCGTCGGCATCTGGTGGAACGACCGGCCGCGCCGCTGGCCCTTCCTGCTGCTGGCTGCCGCCGCGGTGCCGACCGGCGTGGTGATCGGCGGCTGGGCCACGCGCGTGGCGCTGGACCTGCCACCCAAGTCGGTGGCCGAAACCGGCGACATGCTGCGCATGTGCCTGGTGGTGGGCATGCTGGCATCGGCGTCGATGATCTACTTCTACTGGTCGCGCGAGAAGCTCGCCTACCTGGAGCGCCAGGCTGCCCTTGACGCGCTGCAGCGCGAGGAGGCCGAGAAGCAACTGGTGCGCGCGCAGCTGATGGCGCTGCAGGCGCAGATCGAGCCGCACTTCCTGTTCAATTCGCTGGCCAACCTCGACGGCCTGATCGCCACCGATCCGCCCGCCGCGCGCCAGCTGCTGCAGCGCCTGATCGGCTTCCTGCGCATGTCGCTGGCCCACACCCGCGCCGAGCAATGCACGCTGCGGCAGGAGTTCGAGCTGCTGCGCAGCTACCTCGATATCCAGGGCATGCGCTTTGGCCAGCGGCTGTCGTATGACATTGACCTGCCGCGCGAGCTGGCCAAGGTAGAGATTCCGCCCATGCTGATCCAGCCGCTGGTGGAAAACGCGGTCACGCACGGCATCGAGCCTTGCATGAGCGGTGGCCATATCCAGCTGTCGGCGCGCGCCGCCGGCGACGATGCGGTGCAGGTGATCATTGCCGATACCGGCGTCGGCTTCGGCCATGCATCGGGCAAGGGCTCGGGGCTGGGCATCACCCACGTGCGCGAGCGGCTGGCACGGATCTTCGGCGCCGCCGCCAGCATGCAGATGGAAGAAAACACGCCGCGCGGGGTGGTGGTGCGGCTGACGCTGCCGCTGGTGCGCCCGGTCGAGGCGCCGACGCTGACGCATACGGTCACGATGCCGGAGAGCATGTCCGTGCCGTCGCCGGCCATCCAGCGGACCTGACGGGCTGCCGCTGGTGATCGCCTGCACGAAGACAACCAGAGGCGCTGCATAGGACAGCGTCATCAGCATCGCCCCGGATTTCCTCACTGCCCCCAACATCGCCCCCATGACCCCGACCCTTCTGATCGCCGACGACGAAGCGCTGCTCGCGCGCGTGCTGGAATCCGAACTGAAGTCGCTGTGGCCCGAGGCCCGTATCGTCTCGGTCGTGCACGACGGCGTGGCCGCGCTGGCCGCCGCACGCGAGCACCAGCCGCGCGTGGCCTTCCTGGATATCCGCATGCCGGGCATGAGCGGCATGGACGTGGCGCGCGAACTGATCGAGTTTGATATCCCGCCGCTGGTGGTCTTTGTTACCGCCTATGACCAGTTCGCGCTGGAGGCCTTCGAGCGCGCCGCGGTCGACTATGTGCTCAAGCCGGTGCAGCGCGAGCGGCTGGAGGCGACCGTGTGCCGCCTCAAGGAACGCCTGCAGGCGATGGCGGACACGGCGGACGACCAGGCAGGCGGCGAGACGGATGACAGCGCCGAGGCGGAGGCCGCCGTGCTCGACACCGACCGCCTGGGGCAGTTGCTGGCGCGGCTCGAATTTCTCGAGCACGCCACGCCCGGCGGCGCGGCGCAGCGCCAGTACCTGCGCTTTATCAGGGCGCTGGTCGGGCAGGAGGTCCGCATCATCCCGGTCGACGAGGTGATCTACCTGGAAGCCACCGACAAGTACGTCAACGTGGTCTCCAGCGCCGGCGAGGCGCTGATCCGCACCAGCCTGCGCGAACTGACCCAGCAACTGGATCCGGAGCGTTTCTGGCAGGTCCACCGCGGCACGGTCGTCAACATCGACTGCGTGGCCAGCGCGGTCAACCAGTCTCTGGGGCGGTTGTCGCTGCGGCTGCGCGACCGGCCCGAGCTGCTGCCGGTGGCCCGCCAGTACGCGCACCTGTTCAAGCAGATGTAGGGATGGCGGCAGGCGGCGCGGCCGCCACCCGGCTGCAGCGGGGCGCGGTTTTCCTCTATGATGCGGGCTTCGGCCCGCATTTTTTGTTGGCTGGCCGCATCACTCCCGCATCACTCCCGCCGCAGCCCGCTACCGCACCTTCCGCCCGCGCCATGTCCACCGCCGCTCTCGATCCCGTCCGCAATCCGCTTCGCCATGACGCCCAGGTGATCGGGCTGGTCGGGCTGGCGCATGGGGTCTCGCATTTCTATCACTTGCTGCTGGCGCCCCTGTTTCCGTGGATCAAGGCCGAGTTCGGGCTGAGTTATGCGGAGCTGGGCCTGCTGATGACGGTGTTCTTCGCCGTGTCGGCGGTGGTGCAGACCGCCTCGGGCTTCGTGGTGGACCGCGTCGGCGCGCGGCCGGTGCTGTTTGCCGGGCTGGCCTTCCTCGGCAGCGCGGCGCTGCTGCTGTCGGCCGGCAACGGCTACGCCGCGCTACTGGCGGGCGCGGCGGTGGCCGGGCTGGGCAACGGCGTGTTCCATCCGGCCGACTTCACGCTGCTGAACAAGCACGTGTCGCAGCCGCGGCTGGGCCATGCCTTCTCGGTGCACGGCATTTCCGGCAACCTGGGCTGGGCGGCGGCGCCCCTGTTCCTGGTCACCATCGCCAACCTGGCCAGCTGGCGCGTGGCGCTGGCGGCGGCCTCGGTGGTGGCCTTCGCGGTGCTGGCCGTGCTGGTGGTGCTGCGCCACGTGCTGGACCCGCGCGAGGTGAGCGGCGCCGTGGGACGGCCCGCCGCCAGGGCCGCCGGCGGCAGCCTGCTGGGCTTCCTGCGGCTGCCGCAGGTGTGGGTGTGCTGGGCGTTTTTCCTGCTGACCACGTTCTCCGCCGCCGGCATTCAGAGCTTTGCGCCGACCGCGCTGACCTACCTGTACGGCATGCCGTTCACGCTGGCTACGGCTTCGTACACCATCTACATGCTGTGCAGCGCCGGCGGCATGGTCGTCGGCGGCTTTGCCGCCAGCCGCACCAGCAACCATGACCGGCTCATCGCCATCAGCTTTACCGTCTCCGGCCTGATCGCCATTCTGGTCGGTTTGAACCTGTTCCCCGCACTGCTGGTGCCGGTGCTGATGGGCTTGATCGGGTTTGGCGCCGGCATCGCCGGTCCGTCGCGCGACCTGCTGGTGCGCGCCGCCGCGCCCGCCGGCGCCACCGGCCGCGTCTATGGCGTGGTTTATTCCGGCCTGGACATCGGGCTGGCCTGCGGGCCGCTGTTCTTCGGCGCGCTGATGGACGCGCAGCTGCCGGCGTGGGTGTTCTTCATGATCGGCGGCTTCCAGCTGATCTCGATCTTCACCGCGGTGACGGTGGGCAACGGCAACCGTTCGCGCCGAGGTGCCGCCGCGCCGGCAGCCTGAACCCGGCCGGCGCCGTCGCCGGCCGGCATTGCCTGCCTTCTTCGCTTGCCTTCTGTGCGTCCCGCCTTGTTCCAGCCTGCCTCGAGGATGTTTCCATGACTGCCACGCCCGGCCATTCGAACCCCGACACTCCCCATTCGCACGAAGCCAGCGGCGCGCCGCTGCCGGATGGCCCGCTGTTGGGTGGCCACATCCTGGTCGACGCGCTGCTGGCGCATGGCGCCGAGCTTGCCTTCGGCGTGCCGGGCGAAAGCTACCTGGCGGTACTCGACGGCTTCCATCGCCGCCGCGACCGGTTGCGCTTTATCGTCTGCCGCCAGGAAGGCGGCGCCGCGGTCATGGCCGAAGCCTACGGCAAGCTGACCGGCCGCCCCGGGCTGGCTTTCTGCACGCGCGGCCCAGGTGCCACCAATGCCAGCATCGGCGTGCATACCGCGTTCCAGGACTCGACGCCGATGATCCTGTTCATCGGCCAGGTTGGCACTGATTTCATGGACCGCGAAGCCTTCCAGGAAATCGACTATCGCCGCATGTTCGGCCAGATGGCGAAGTGGGTGGCGCAGATCGACCGGGTCGAGCGCATCCCGGAATACATAGCGCGCGCCTACCAGACCGCCACCTCGGGCCGGCCCGGCCCGGTGGTGCTGGCGCTGCCGGAGGACATGCTGGCGCAGACGGCCGTGGTGCCGCAGCTGCGTGGCTACGAGCGCGTGTTGAGCTGGCCGGGCGAACCCGGGATGACGCGCCTTCGGCAAATGCTGGAAGCCGCCGAGCGGCCCTTCGTGCTGGCCGGCGGCAGCGGCTGGACGCCCCAGGCCTGCGCCGACCTGCAGGCCTTTGCCGAACGCTTCGCGCTGCCGGTCGGCTGCGCCTTCCGCGGGCAGGACCTCTTCGACAACCGCCATCCCAACTATGCCGGCGATGTCGGCATCGGCATCAACCCGGCGCTGGCTGAGCGTATCCGGCAGTCCGACCTGGTGCTGGCCGTCGGCCCGCGCCTGGGCGAGATGACCACCGGCGGCTACGCGCTGATCGCCGCGCCGCGGCCCGCGCAAACGCTTGTGCACGTGCACGCCGGTGCCGAGGAACTGGGCAGCGTCTATCAGGCCGACCTGATGATCCACGCCTCGATGCCAGCCATCGCCGCGCGCCTTGCCGCCCTGGAACCCGCCGGGGCGCCGCGTTGGCAGACCTGGACCGAGGCGGCCCATGCCGATTACGAAAGCTACCTGCGGCCGCCGGCCTATACAGGGCAGGGCGTCGACATGGCCGAGGTCATCCGCGCGCTCGACCAGATGCTGCCGGACGACGCGGTGGTCACCAACGGTGCCGGCAACTACGCCGGCTGGCTGCACCGCTATTTCCACTATCGCCCTTTCCGCAACGGTGGCCGCGGCCAGCTGGCGCCGACCAGTGGCGCGATGGGGTACGGCGTGCCGGCCGCGGTCGGCGCCAAGATCGCCTTTCCGCAGCGCACGGTGGTGGCGCTGGCCGGCGATGGCTGCTTCCTGATGAATGGCCAGGAACTTGCTACCGCCATGCAGTACCAGGCGCCGGTGGTGTTCATCGTCGTCAATAACGGCATGTATGGGACCATCCGGATGCACCAGGAACGCGAATACCCGACCCATGTATCGGGCACCGAGCTGCACAACCCGGACTTTGCCGCGCTGGCGCGCGCCTATGGCGCGCGCGGCGAGACCGTGACCACCACCGAGGCCTTCGCCCCCGCGCTGCGCGCCGCGCTGGAAGCGCCGGTGTCGACGCTGATCGAGATCCGCGTCGATCCGGACGTGATCACGCCGCGCACCACGCTCAGCGCGATCCGCGCGCAGGCGCTGGCAGGCCGGCAGCATTGAACGCGGCGCGGCCGCTACGGATTCTTACCATCCATCAGGAGACCATTGATGAAGCCTGTCACCACCGACCTGTGCGACGCCCATGAAGACCGCCTCGCCGCCGGCACCCTGCGCGTGATGGCGCCGGTTTTCCGCGCCTGGGGCAAGCAGGGCGCCTTTGCCGGTCCGGCCGCGACGCTGAAGGTATTCGAAGACAATTCGCTGGTGCGCACCGTGCTGGAAGCGCCGGGCCAGGGTCGCGTATTGGTGATCGACGGCGGCGGCTCGCTGCGCTGCGCGCTGGTGGGCGGCAACCTCGGCCTGCTGGCCGAGAAGAACGGCTGGGCCGGCATCGTCGTCAACGGCTGCGTGCGCGACAGCGCCGAGCTGGACGTGTGCGACATCGGTATCCGCGCACTCGCCGCGCATCCGCAAAAGAGCCAGAAGCGCAACGTCGGCGAAAGCGAGGTCACGGTGCAGATGCCCGGTGCGGTCGTGCGTCCGGGCAACTGGATCTATGTCGATGCCGACGGCGTGCTGGTCTCGGACGAACGGCTGGAGGGCTGAGCATGCCGCGCGTCTTCGTCTACGGCACGCTGCGCGCCGGCGAGGTCAACGACCTGAACGCGGCCGCGCAGCGGCACGGCATTGTCGCGCCGACGCTGCTGGGCTCGGCCACGGTGGCGGGCCGGCTCTATGACTTCGGGACTTACCCCGGGCTGGTGCTGGATGCGGCAGCCGGGCCGGTTGTCGGGGATATCTATGACATCCCCGATGCGCTGCTGCCGGTGCTGGACGAGATCGAAGAGGTGTATCCGGGGCAGGCCACGCTGTTCGTGCGCGAGGAATGCGAGGTGCACCAGGATGGCAAGTCCGTCGCCTGCCTGCTATATCCGGTGGCTGAAGCCGCCGTGGCCACCTTGCCGCACATCGGCAGCGGCGACTGGGTGGCCTATCGCCGGGCGCGCGACCCTGCTGGCGCCTGACGGCGGTTCCGGCAAAGACATTCAGACAACGGCGCCCTTGGGCGCCTTTTCTTTTGCTCGCACGGTAACCAACGCGCGGATACATGCCATCCTCGCGATTTTTCACGATGTGGAAAGGTGTTGCGGACCGCAAGAATACATGGTTTGCAGAGCACAACCTCATTTCTCATGATGAAAGATTGTGTCCCGTATCGTGAAATAAATTTTGTAAGTAACTGAATTTATTGAATAAAAAAACTAAGCGCCAACTTCAGTTCAGGGTTGTTGCGACGCGGGAGTTTTCCCTACACTCTTATATAAGACACATGACGTGAGACGCAAAAAACGCCCCCAACAGGCGGCGCCCCAAGGCAGGTGATCAAGAGATTCTCAGCCATTCCCAAACATCTTCAGGAGAGTGTCCATGAACCGCCAAGAACAGATCCAGGCCCTGCAAAAAGACTGGGATACCAATCCCCGCTGGAAGGGTGTCAAGCGCAACTTCACCGCCGAAGACGTGGTGCGCCTGCGTGGTTCGGTCCAGGTCGAGCACACTCTTGCCCGTCGCGGCTCCGAAAAGCTGTGGAACCTGCTGCACACCGAGCCGTTCGTCAACTCGCTGGGCGCGCTGACCGGCAACCAGGCCATGCAGCAAGTGAAGGCCGGCCTGAAGGCCATCTACCTGTCGGGCTGGCAAGTCGCCGGCGACGCCAACCTGGCCGGCGAAATGTACCCCGACCAGTCGCTGTACCCGGCCAACTCGGTGCCGCAAGTCGTCAAGCGCATCAACAACACCTTCCAGCGCGCCGACCAGATCCAGTGGAGCGAAGGCAAGGGCGACACCGACTTCTTCGCCCCGATCGTGGCTGACGCGGAAGCCGGCTTCGGCGGCGTGCTGAACGCGTTCGAGCTGATGAAGGCCATGATCGAAGCGGGTGCCGCCGGCGTTCACTTCGAAGACCAGCTGGCTTCGGTCAAGAAGTGCGGCCACATGGGCGGCAAGGTGCTGGTGCCGACCCGCGAAGCCGTCGCGAAGCTGACCGCCGCCCGCCTGGCCGCCGACGTCTCGGGCGTGCCGACCCTGGTGATCGCCCGTACCGACGCCGAGGCCGCAGACCTGCTGACTTCTGACGTGGACGACAACGACAAGCCGTTCTGCACCGGCGAGCGCACCGTGGAAGGCTTCTACCGCGTCCGCAACGGCCTGGAGCAGTCGATCGCGCGCGCCCTGGCCTACGCCGAAGTGGCTGACCTGGTGTGGTGCGAAACCGGCAAGCCGGACCTCGAGTTCGCCAAGAAGTTTGCCGAAGGCGTGCACGCCAAGTTCCCGGGCAAGATGCTCGCCTACAACTGCTCGCCGTCGTTCAACTGGAAGAAGAACCTCGACGACGCCACCATCGCCAAGTTCCAGAGGGAACTGGGCGCCATGGGCTACAAGTTCCAGTTCATCACGCTGGCCGGCTTCCATTCGCTGAATTACTCGATGTTCAACCTGGCCTACGGCTACGCCCGCAACCAGATGAGCGCATTCGTGGAGCTGCAGGAAGCCGAGTTCAAGGCAGCCGAGAAGGGCTTCACCGCAGTCAAGCACCAGCGCGAAGTCGGCACCGGCTACTTCGACGCCGTGACCCAGACCATCGAAGGCGGCCAGTCGTCGACGACCGCCCTGAAGGGTTCGACCGAAGACGAGCAGTTCTTCGAAGACAAGAAAGTGGCCTGACTCTCCTGGTCACCCCCGCCGGCTAGTGGGTCCGGCGGATCGGGGGGCGTGCGACCATCACGCCCTCCCATTTAGGCGACGCGCCGTTCTCTCTCAGGGACGGCGCGCTTTTTTTTGCTGGACGCCGCCGCAGGCGTGCTTTAGCGCCCCATGCGGTGGTTGTAGCTGCTCGATATGCGCGCCATCAACGCCGGATCGTTTACGCCCGTGCTGTCAAATGTCACACGCACGTGGCCATCTGCCAACTGGTCTACGCCAGCAATCACCGAGCTGCTTTCCAGGTTGCCGACCACTATGCCGCTGACCGGATCCTCGACGCTGATCGCCAGTCCCTGGTCGCGCATTGCGCCTGCTGCTGCGGTGAAGGTGCGATCGAAGCTGGCCGGTGTCATGACCGTAAAGGCCCCTGTTCCGTCCGGAGTCAGGGTACATGCCGAAAGCGCCAGGATGCCGCAGCTTGCTAGTAGTGAAAGTCGCATGATGATGCCACCTTCCGTCAGCCCCGGCCTAAAACGAACGCGTTGCGACTGTTTGCGAGTTTTCCACTCGCTGATCGCCCTGCCACAAGATTAGGCGACATTGGCGAAGATTCCATGCAGAGTCAGTGGATGCGCCGCAGAGCGTCCGGGCAAGCAGCAAGTGCGAAATGCAACAAATTGTCATATCTGACGACTTATTGCATTTGGGTGATGCAGGCAGCAAGTGGATGCCATAAAGTGCCCCGGCCTTTGTCGGCACTTTCCGGGCCTCTATCAACAACAACATCATGAAAGCATCATTCTCTCTCGCTACCTGCGCCATCGCGGCCGCACTGCTGGCCGGCTGCTCCGCTGGCATGCCCACCAACATCGACGGCATGGTGTCCGCCGGCTCCTCGCTGGCCAAGGCCGCGACGCTGAGCGACGCGGACGTCAAGAGCCTGTCCGACCAGGCCTGCGCCGAATCGGACAAGACCAACAAGATCGCCGGCGCCAATACCACCTACGGCAAGCGCCTGGCCAAGATCATGAGCGGCCTGAATGGCAGCAACGTGCCCAACGTCAACGCCAAGGTGTACCTGACCAGGGACGTCAACGCCTGGGCCATGGCCAATGGCTGCGTGCGCGTCTACAGCGGCCTGATGGACATGATGACCGACGATGAAGTGCGTGGCGTGCTCGGCCATGAACTGGGCCATGTGGCACTGGGCCACACCAGGAAGGCCATGCAGGTCGCCTACACCGCGACCGCCGCGCGTGGCGCTGCCGTGTCGGCAGGCAACGGCGCGGTGGCCGCGCTGTCGTCGTCGCAGCTGGGCGAGCTGGGTGAGAAGCTGATCAACGCGCAGTTCTCGCAGTCGCAGGAAAGCGCCGCCGATGACTACTCCTTCGACCTGCTGACCAGGAACAAGGCCAGCACGCGCGGCCTGGTGACGGCGTTCCAGAAGCTGGCCAAGCTCGATGGCGGCAAGTCGAGCATGTTCTCGTCGCACCCGGGTTCGGATGACCGCGCCAGACATATCGAGGAGCGGATCCGCAAGGCTTCGTAATCTCGTAAGCCACTGGCAGCAGGCATGACAACGCCCGCACCGGAGAGCCCGGTGCGGGCGTTGTGCTTTCTGCGCAGCGGGTCGGGGTCAGCGATACACGATCACCGGGATATCGGTATGGGTCAGCACCTTCTGCGTTTCACTGCCGAGCAGCAGGCCGGACAGCCCGCGCCGGCCATGCGACGCCATGAAGATCACGTCGCAGCCATGGCGCTCGGCCGCGTCGATGATGCCGAGGTAGGGCACGGCGAAGGTCGACATGTCCGCGTCAAAGGTGACGCCGGCCGCGGTTGCCAGGTTCTCGACTTCCTTCAGGTAGAGCTTGGCCTGGTTCTCGATGCGGTCCTTGAAGGCCTGCGGCGCCTCGACCACGATTTCGCTGAACGGGGTGTAGGGATACTCCTCCAGGCAGACATAGGCCGTGACGCGCGCGCCGATGGCCTTGGCGAGTTCCAGCCCGCCGTTGATGGCTTTCTTGGAGAGTTCCGAGCCGTCGGTGGGTAGCAGGATGTGTTGGAACATGCGGGGCTCCTTTTTTGACCAGGGATGGGGGCAGGGCTGCCGCCCGGCGCCGGTGGGGCGATGCCGGGGCGGAGGAAAGCGCCTGTCTGAATCCATTGTAGTCAGGGTGCCGAGTACGGCATTGTGCTAAATCAATTGCAACAAAAGCGTCACACCCCGGAGTCTTGCGCTGGCCGTCAGCTTGCCAGCGCTGCTGCCGCCGGCACGGATGCCGCCTGCTCCGCCCGGCGCCAGTAGGCCGGGTTGCCGTAAGTGTTCTTCAGGTGGTCGATAAACAGCCGCACCCGCAGCGGCAGGTGCTTGCGCTGCGGGAACACCGCATGGATGCCGATCGGCGGCGCCTGGAAGTCGTCCAGCACCGTGACCAGCCGGCCGCTGGCGATTTCGTTGCCGACTTCCCACCACGAGCGCCACGCCAGGCCGTTGCCCTGCAGGCACCACTCGTGCAGCACCGCGCCGTCGGTGCATTCCATGGTGCCGCCGACCTTGACGGTCACCGAGCGGCCGTCTTGCGTGAATACCCAGCCGCGCTGCACGTTGGCGCTGGCGCCAAAGGCCAGGCAGTTATGCCGCTGCAGGTCGTCCGGCGTGTCGGGGCGGCCGGCGCGGGCCAGGTAGTCGGGCGAGGCCACTACCACGCGCCGGGTCTCGGCCAGCCGGATCGAGACCAGGCTGGAGTCGGGCAGGTCGCCCAGCCGGATCGCGCAGTCGAAGCCTTCATTGACCAGGTCGACCACGCGGTCGGACAGGTCCAGCGTGATCGATACGTCCGGGTGGGATTCGATGAACAGCGGTACCAGGGGCGCCACGTGCTTGCGGCCGTAGCCGGCCGGCGCGGTCACGCGCAGATGGCCGCTGGCCTTGACGCCGCCGGCCGAGACACTGGCCTCGGCATTGTGCAAATCGTTCAGGATGCGCTGGCAGTCCTCCAGGAAGGCCGAACCTTCGAAGGTCAGGCTGATCTTGCGCGTGGTACGTACCAGCAACTTCACGCCCAGCCGCTCTTCCAGCGCATCGATGCGACGCCCGATGATGGCCGGCGCCACGCCTTCCGCCGCCGCCGCCGCCGACAGGCTGCCGCGCGAGGCGACGGATACAAAAGTCTCCAGCTGTTTGAAATGGTCCACAAATGTTCGCCGAGTAGTGCCCGAGTAGTACCCACCCGCGCCTTTTGTGCCGGTTCGGTCACGCACGATGCGTTCCAGCGTGCTGCCGGCGGCAAATGCGCAAGGTTTTAGTGCGGAGTATCGTTTTAGTCAGCCAAGATTAGTGGCCGAAAAGTAAAAGATCAAGTGACCCGGGGCACCTTTGCCGCAGTGCAGCGTCTTTCTACAATGCGATGCATTCATCGGTGTACACGGCTACGCAGTTGTGGTCCGGCACCGACACACCTTGCACACACAGGTTGCCAGCGCCCCATGAACAAGATCCGCGCAGTCGTCTTCGATGCCTATGGCACGCTGTTCGACGTGTATTCCGTCACCGCGCGCGCGGAACAGCTGTTCCCGGGCCGCGGCGAGGCGCTGGCGCTGCTGTGGCGCGATCGCCAGATCGACTACACGCGCATCCGCACCATGGCCGCGCACGACGGCGCGCACTACAAGCCGTTCTGGGCCATCACCGTGGACGCGCTGCGCTACGCCGCCGAGCGCCTGGGCCTGCCGCTGGACGAGGCCACCGAAGCCCAGCTGCTCAAGGAATACGCCTGCCTGTCGGCATTCCCGGAAAACCTGGGCGCGCTCAAGCGCCTGCGCAAGGCGGGACTGCCGCTGGGCATCCTGTCCAACGGCAATGCCGAGATGCTCGATATCTCGGTCAAGAGCGCCGGCATGCACGGCCTGTTCGACCATGTGCTGTCGGTCGATGCGGTGCGCCAGTACAAGACCGCGCCCGCTGCCTATGCACTGGGGCCGCTGGCGTTCGGGCTGGACGCGCAGGAGATGCTGTTCGTCTCGTCCAACGGCTGGGACGCCTGCGGCGCCACCTGGTTTGGCTACACCACCTTCTGGATCAACCGTGCCGGCCACCCGGCGGAGCGGCTCGACGTAGCCCCCTCCGGTACCGGGCACGACATGAACGACCTGCTCGAATTCGTCCGCGCCCATGGCGTGGCGGTATAGCAGGGCGCCCCAATCACCAAGCTATCGCTATCGTTTACAGGAGAACACTGATGGCTATCACGCTGCCCGCGGGCATGAAGATTACCGGCGAAATCCTGCCGGCCTACGAAGATATCCTCACGCCGGAAGCCCTGGCCCTGGTAGACAAGCTGCACCGCGCCTTCGAGCCGCGCCGTCAGGAACTGCTGGCCGCGCGCGTCGAGCGCGCCAAGCGCCTGGACGCCGGCGAAGTCCCCGATTTCCTGCCGGAAACCAGGAGCATCCGCGAAGGCGACTGGAAGGTTGCACCGGTGCCCAAGGCGCTGGAATGCCGCCGCGTGGAAATCACCGGCCCGGTCGAAGCCAAGATGGTGATCAACGCCTTCAACTCGGGCGCTGACAGCTACATGACCGACTTCGAGGATTCCAACACCCCCAACTGGCACAACCAGCTGCAGGGCCAGGTCAACCTGAAGGCTGCCGTGCGCCGCACGCTGACCCTGGAATCGAAGGGCAAGCAATACAAGCTGAACGACAAGATCGCCACGCTGCAGGTGCGTCCGCGCGGCTGGCACCTGGACGAAAAGCACGTCACCATCGACGGCAAGCGCGTCTCGGGCGGCATCTTCGACTTCGCGCTGTTCCTGTTCCACAACGCCAAGGAACAGATCGCCCGCGGCGCCGGCCCGTTCTTCTACCTGCCCAAGATGGAAAGCCATCTGGAAGCGCGCCTGTGGAACGACATCTTCGTGATGGCGCAGAACGAAATCGGCCTGCCGCAAGGCACCATCAAGGCCACCGTGCTGATCGAGACCATCCTCGCCGCGTTCGAGATGGAAGAGATCCTGTATGAGCTGCGCGAGCACAGCGCCGGCCTGAACGCCGGCCGCTGGGACTACATCTTCTCGTGCATCAAGAAGTTCAAGAACGACAAGGACTTCTGCCTGGCCGACCGCGCCAAGGTCACGATGACCGCGCCGTTCATGCGCGCCTACGCGCTGCTGCTGCTCAAGACCTGCCACTCGCGCGGCGCCCCCGCCATCGGCGGCATGAGCGCGCTGATCCCGATCAAGAACGATCCGGAGAAGAACGCCATCGCCATGGAAGGCATCATCAGCGACAAGCGCCGCGATGCCACCGACGGCTACGACGGCGGCTGGGTGGCGCACCCGGGCCTGGTCGAGCCGGCCATGAAGGAATTCGTGGCAGTGCTGGGCGACAAGCCGAACCAGTTCGAAAAGCAACGTCCGGACGTGCAAGTGAAGGGCGCCGACCTGCTCGACTTCAAGCCGGAAACGCCGATCACCGAGCACGGCCTGCGCATGAACATCAACGTCGGCATCCACTACCTGGGCGCCTGGCTGGCCGGCAACGGCTGCGTGCCGATCCACAACCTGATGGAAGACGCCGCCACCGCCGAGATCTCGCGCTCGCAGGTGTGGCAGTGGATCCGTTCGCCGAAGGGCAAGCTGGAAGACGGCACCAAGGTCACGGCCGAGCTGGTGCGCAAGCTGATCCCGGAAGAGCTCGCCAAGGTGAAGGAACTGGTCGGTGGCGACACCAAGACCTATGACCGCGCTGCCGAGATCTTCGAGCAGATGTCGACGTCGGAGGATTTCGCCGAGTTCCTGACGCTGCCGCTGTACGAAGAGGTCTGAGCGGGCCGCACTGCTCCGGCATGAACAAGAACCGCAGCCTGATGGCTGCGGTTTTTGTTTTCTGCCTTGCTTCACAGCGGCCCGGGCAGCGTCTTCAGCCCGATCCAGAGCACCATGATGATGACGTTGACCGGCACGCTGAGCGCGCCCGGCACGTAGAACAGCGCCGACAGCACCGGCGCGCACAGCACGCCTTCCACCACGCTGCCGACGGCATAGAAGAAGACCCCGCACCACAGCCAGCGCCGCATATATGTCGGCAGCCAGTGCGCACGCGCCTTGTTGAAATGCCAGGCGTGGGCCCGTTCGGCGTGGCTTCCCCGGCTGGCGTCGCGGAACAGCCAGTTGAAGAAAAAGTAGCGGTACAGCAGGGTGCGGAAGGCCAGCTCTTGCATGATCACTCCTATCGCCGTGCCAAGCCGGTGGTGTGCAATGTTCATACCAGCGCATGCAGGGACGACGGCGGCTTATATCAGCAGCGTAGCAAGAAGTCGCGCGGACAGCCCAGCCGCCGGGAGCAATCCGGATCCGCGCCATGCTGGAAAACCCCGCATGTCCTGCGCAGCAACACTCCCTAATATGAAGTACCCGCCGCCAGCGCGGCCGACAACATCAAAGCGGAGACTTCAGATATGGACCGTCGACAGTTCCTGGGCACCGCAGTCCTTGCCGCAAGCGCCGGCGTGGCGCCGTTTGCCATGGCGCAGCAGTGGCCGTCGCGGCCGATCCGGCTGGTGGTGGCTTATCCGCCCGGCGGCGGTACGGACGTGGTGGCGCGGCTGTTTGCCGACTATCTTGGCCGCGTGACGGGCCAGTCGGTGGTGGTGGAGAACAAGCCGGGTGGCGCCACCATTCCCGCCACGCAGGACGTGATCCGCGCCAGGAACGACGGCCAGACGCTGCTGGTGACGCTAGGTTCGTCCGCCACCTCGGGCGCGCATATCAACCGCGTGCCCTATGACCCGCTGACCGACCTC
The DNA here is from genome assembly GCF_017815025.1 of Cupriavidus phytohabitans. Taxonomy (NCBI): domain Bacteria; kingdom Pseudomonadati; phylum Pseudomonadota; class Betaproteobacteria; order Burkholderiales; family Burkholderiaceae; genus Cupriavidus; species Cupriavidus phytohabitans. Next base: position 69,859 of record NZ_JAGIQB010000030.1, on the reverse strand, counting down.
ACCGCGCTGGCCGAACTCGGCCGTGCCCCGGTGCTGCTCGCCGCCAACAAGGACGCCCCGTATTCCACGCTGAAGGAACTGATCGCCTATTCCAAGGCCAACCCGGGCAAGCCGATCCATTCCGCCTCATACGGCCCGGGCACGTCGTCGCACTTTGGCCCGCTGCTGTTCAACCGGCTGGCAGGCACCAACCTGGAGCCGGTGCTGTACAAGGGCTCGGCGCCGGCCACGCAGGACCTAGTGGGCGGCGTGGTGCCGCTGATGATCGACGGCCTGACCACCGGCGTGCCGCTCTACCAGGCCGGCAAGACCAAGGTGCTGGCGACCACCATGCCGGAACGCTCAGAGATGGCGCCCGGCGCGCCGACGTTCCGTGAGCTGGGTTTCCAGGAGATGGAGCAACTTAGCGGCTATTTCGCCCTGTTTGGACCGAAGGGCATGCCGAAGGCAACGGTTGATGCCGTCTCCGAGGCCGTGCGCAAGGTGCTGGCCGACCCGGCGTACCAGAAACGGCTGGCCGGCATCGGCGTGCTGCCGGCGCAGGCGGTCACGCCGGAAGCGTTTTCCGCACAGATCCGGACCGATCATGCGCGTTGGGGACAGTTCATCAAGGACATCGGGTTCAAGATCGAGAATTGAGTCCGCCAGTTCGCCTGAACTCAAAGACGGGCTCCGCCGCGGGGCGATTTATTGTCCATACTGAACCTTGCCGCGGCACCTTGCCACGGCAACAAAGAATCAGCAGCCTATGGAGGGAATCGTGTTCAAGCACATCTTGCTGGCCACTGATGGCTCGGAGCTTTCCAAGGTCGCCATGGCGGCGGCGATCAATTTCGTCAAGGCGGGCGGTGCGAAGCTGACGGCGTATACGTGCATGGAGGAGTATCCCTACCTGTCCTCAGGGGATGCCGGCCATCCGCGGCGAAAGGCGTATGAGGAACATGAGGCCGAGCGGGCCAGCGCGCTGCTGGCCGAGGTTGTCGCCGCGGCCACCGAGGCGGGCGTGACCTGCCAGACCGACATGAGCACGTCGGTGCCATACAAGGGCATCATCGATGCCGCCGCCAAGCACGGCTGTGACGTGATTTTCATGGCATCGCACGGGCGGCGCGGGCTGGAAGGGCTGCTGGTCGGCAGCGAAACACAAAAGGTACTCACGCACTGCAGGATTCCCGTGCTCGTCTACCGCTGAGCTTGCGCAATCCGCCGGTCAGGATTCCTTCGACAGTTGCGCGATGCGCTTCCAGTGCGCGTCCTCGTTCGGCAACTGGCCGGGGAACTGGCGGCGGTCGGCGATATCGACGTACACCGACTGGTTCGCGAGCCGGCGCTTGCCGGAATGCGAACACGCGCGCGCCGTGCCCTCAGAAACGGTAGCCCCGGCTCGGATTGACTTTCCAGCCGCCGGTGCCATCGAGTTCCAGCACCTGGTGGTGGTACTTGAGCAGTGACGGACGGTGGCTGACGCTGACCAGCGTTGCGTCCATGCCGGCCAGCAGCCGGTACATGCCTTCCTCGTTGGCGATATCGAGCGCGCTGGTGGCCTCGTCGAGCATCACATAGCGGGGCCGCGACAGCAGCACGCGCCCGATCGTCAGCCGCTGCTGCTCGCCCAGCGACAGCACCTTGCCCCAGTCCACTTCGGTGTCGAGGCCGCCGAAGCGGTCGACGATGCTGCCAAGGTTTACCAGCTCCAACAGCCGGATCAGCTCGTCGTCGGCGATGTGCTGCCCGATGTGGTTGGGGTAGAGCAGCTGGCCGCGCAGGCTGCCGACCACCATGTATGGGTGCTGCGGCAGGAACAGCATGTCCTGCGGACGTGGGCGCATGATGCAGCCGCTGCCGCTGGTCCATAGTCCGGCAATGGCGCGCATCAGCGAGCTCTTGCCGCCGCCGCTGGCGCCGACGATCAGCAGCCCTTCGCCGGGATCGGCCGACACCGTCAGGTCGCGCACCAGCGTGCGTTCCAGGTTCGGCGTGCGCAGCGTCACGTGCAGCAGCGACAGGCGCGAGTCCTGCACCGCCTCGATCGTCGGCGCCGGCTCGGCCGGTTTGCCAGGTTTGGCCGGCGAGTCGGCCAGTGTGCTGGCGAAGGTATCCAGCCGGTCCAGGCCGGCGACAAAGCGGGCCAGCTCTTCGAAGTTGTCGACGATAACCGTCAGGGCATTCAGCACCGCGGCGAACGCCCCCGCGGCCTGGATCGCGCGCCCGACCTCCATCTCCCCGGACAGCACATGCGAGGCGACGATGGCGCTGGGCAGCAGGATGGTCAGGAAGCCGTAGCCGTACTGGAATGTGTTCAGGCTCAGCTGCCACTTGATGAGCTTGTCGAAGTTGCGGAAGGCTTGCTCGAAGCGGCCGCTGATATGCGACGATTCCAGCGCCTCGCCACGGTAGAAGGCGATCGACTCGGCATTCTCCCGCACCCGGATCAGGCTGAAGCGGAAGTCCGCCTCGCGCTTGAGCTGGAAGAAGTTCAACCCGATCAGCACGCGCCCGAAGAAGTACATCGAGACGAAGCTCCCGGCGATGGCATAGACCACCAGGAAGTAGACCAGCATCTGGGAAATCGACCACAGCACGGCGCTGAAGGCAATCAGCTGCAGCAGCGCGCCGATGCCGATCGACAGGAAATACAGCGATTGCTTGGTGAAGGTGTTGATGTCTTCGCTGATGCGCTGGTCCGGATTGTCGATCGCCGCGTTGGCGTTGAGCTTGTAATAGGTCCGGTCCTTGAAGTACCCGTCGAGGTAATGGCGGGTGAGCCATCGTCGCCACAGCAGGCCCAGCTTGTTGCGCAGGTAGTAGTAGGAGGAATAGACGGGAACGGCGCCGAGCAGGATGTATAGGCACTTCTGGATCGAGCCCCAGAAGCGGTCGGCATCTTGCGCCGCCAGGGCCGAAGTGAATTCGCCGGTCTGTTCGTTGATCCACACTTCGGCCTGCGTCTGGCCGAGCAGCAGCAGGATCAGCAGGAGCAGCAGGCCGGACGCCTTCCATCGCTCACGCGAAAACCAGTAGGGGCGGGCAATGGCCCAGTAACGGGTCCACACGTGGCGCGTGGGGGCGCCCGGACGTTTCTTGCGGGTTGAAGTGGTGCCGGCAACCCTTGGCTCGGGCACGACGCTCATCTGACTCTCCAGCGCAGACGGATTCCCCGCCGCCACGCACATTCGTCGTGCTGCCACGAAGCGGACCAGCAGGAGAAATCTCTGGATGAAATATAGGCCAGCAAAATCCACGCCTGGCCAGAATTCATCCACGCGGCGCTCGTTTTTTTCGCGCCGGCGCGCGGTGTGCAGTGTTGGCGGCAACGTCAAACGAGCTCGGAGCCAGCAGGTGACCGAGCCGCTGCAAGCGAACCCTGCAAGCCTTTCCCAGCGTATCTGCAGTTTCCGCTTCGATGCGTCCCTTTCTGCTATGGATTCGGGTTCGAGTGAACGCCGTGTAGCGTGCGCCCGGCCCTGAACGACACGTCGTCGCTGACGGGCGGGCCGGGATGACGCGCGCTCCACCCGTCAGCCAATGTGGGTGACCTCGGGGCGATGTGCAGGTGCGGCTGCGGTCTTGAGGCAGGGCTTGCTCGCCTTAAGGCCGCAGCGCCTGTCTCAGTCGAGGGTAATCTTTCGGGTAATCTTTCCCGCCTTGACGATCTGGCCATAGCGAGCGATGTCGCGCTCGATCACCTTGCGGAATTCCTCCGACGAACCGCTTGCCGGCACGAAGCCAAGGTCGGTCAGCTTCTTTGCCACGTCGGGACTGCGCGTTGCCGCCGCGATTTCCCTGGCCATGCGGTCAACCACGGGCGCGGGCGTGCCGGCAGGTGCCAGCAGGCCGGTCCAGGAGCTCATCACGAAGCCCGGGAAGCCCGATTCTTCCATGGTCGGGATATTCGGTTCGCCCGGCCAGCGCTTGGCCGAGGCGACGGCCAGCACATTGATCTTGCCCGACTTCACGTGCGGCATCGGCACCAGCAGGGGATCGAATGCCACCGACACCTCGCCGGAAACAAGCGCCGGCAGGATCGGTGCGCTGCCGTTATACGGCACATGGGTCATCTTGACCTTCGATTCCATGGCAAACCGCTCGCCCGTCAGGTGCGCCGAGCTACCCACGCCGCTTGAGCCGAATGTCAGCGTATTGGGATGCTTCTTGCCATAGTCGACCAGTTCGGCAACGGTCTTCGCGGGCACCTTCTTGCTCGCGAACAGGAACAGCGGCAGCTCCGCCATCTCGGCCACCGGCACGAGGTCCGAAGGCTTGTAGCTCAGCTTGGAATACAGCGACATGTTGGCGCTGTAGGCCGCGAGCACCGAGACAAAGGTATAGCCGTCCGGCGCCGAGCGCGCGGCAACGCCAACGCCAAGCGTACTGTTAGCGCCCGGCTTGTTCTCGATGATGATGGGCTGGCCGAGGCTTTGCGATACCTTCTCGAACACGACCCGGGATACCGTGTCGGTGGACCCGCCGGGGGTATAGGGAACGATGACCTTGATCGGCCGGGTCGGCCAGGCGTCGGCCGCAAATGCCGCATGGCCGATAACGGCACTCGTGATGGCGAGCGTCACCAGACGGACGCTGCGCGCCGCGCGATTCGAAATGCTCAACTACGTCTCCTGCTTTGGCAATATTTCTTCCTGCCATTGGGGCAGGGGTTCCAGCGGTGAATCCGCCGATCGATTATGCCGGAGCGGCCGCAGCCGGTACTTGCCATGAGGCTGCAGCGGATCGCATTCCGTGAAGTCAGTGTGCGATAAGCGGTCGAGGCGCAGGAGGGCGCCACGCCGCACGGCGTTGCCTGCACCGAGCTGTACCGCTTGCTTCCGGCCGCGCATCCGGCTGCGCTTCCGGCCGCGCTTCCGGCTGCGCTTCCCGCGCGGCACTAAACCACCGATGGGCCCACGACCTTCGCCTCGACCACAGCGCCGGCGCGGGCCACCTCCTGGTCCAGCAAGTCGATGATGCCGGCGACGCCGCGCAACTCGCCCATCCGCACGCCTGCCAGCGCGAGCGCCAGCGGCATCGCGGGTGCGGCGATGTGTTGTCCAATTGCCGCCACGTGGCGGTCCTGCCGTTCGATCAGCCCGCTTTCGCCGCCGCTGCTGGCGCGCAATGCCTGGCCAAAACCCCATGCCGCGGAACGCGTCTGCACGAGCGCCGCGCCGATCAGCATTTCGTCCAGGCGGCCGGCCACCCGGTCCGCCAGCCGCAGCAGCGGCCAGACGGCGGCGAGCCGGTCCTGTACCTCGTCGACCATCAGCAGCAGGAGATCATTCACGCGATCGAAATCCGTCCGGGGCAGCGGGTACTCGTCCAGCGTGCGGGCCGCGGCGATTCCCAGGTCCAGGTTGATATGCGCATTGATGCCGAGCAGCAGATGCTGCGATACCGTGGGCCTCCAGCGCCCTGCGGCATCGAAGGCAACCTGCCATGCACGGGTCACCGGTGCTGCGCCAAGGTGTGCCGCCAGCGCTTCGAAGTACCGGCCGGCGAACAGCACCACCAGGCGCTCGGCCGCCTCGGGCTGCTCGAAGGCCCCGGCCGCGAGAGCACTGCGGGCGCGCAGCGTGACGCCGCGGTAGAGCGCGGCAAAATAGCCGAGCCGGCTTGCATGCTGGCGCGCCCAGGCCAGGATCGCATCGAAGCGCGCGAGGACCGCTGCGCCGTCGGGCGGCGGCACCGGGTCGAGCAGGACGCTCATTCGCCTATCGTGACGTGTTCGATCCCGCCATGGTCGTCGAGCGCAATCGAGACCGGCAGGTTATCGTCGCGCGCCTTCTCCAGCAGGCGCCTCAGGCGCTCGTCGTGGCGCTTCACGGGAACCTCGCGCTGCTCGTCCAGCACTGCGGCGAGCAGCCGCCCGCGGGCATCGAAGCGCAGGGCCGTGACGAAGCCCGTCAGCAGGCGGTGGCCGCCTCCCGGCTGCTTTTCCACCACGATCCCGCCCAGCGTTTCCGCGTCGGGCTGGAAGGTCAGCACCTCGCGCGCACCGGGGAAGGCGTCGTTGGCAACGGAGATTTCCGCAACGGCTTCGAGCGGGCTCAGCACCGTGAAGCGCACGACTTCGATGCCCGCCCCGAAGGCGATCTGGGTTGCGGCACAGAAGGCCGCATCGTGGATCGTTACCGCTACCCTGTAGCGGCGGCCCGGCCAGAAGCGGGCGGGCTCGACCGTGAGGCGCGGGTCGCGCGGGCGTCCGACCTGCACCGAGGTGAACTCCATGCGCGCGACCTTGTGCTTGCCTTCCAGCAGTCCCTTCAGCTCGACGCGCAGGGGCGCGATGCCGGGCTGCGGGAAATCCGCCTTGGCAGCGAGCGCGCCGTCCTGCTGCGGTTGCATGGGCCAGGTGCGGCCGGTGAAGTCGCTCAGCACCGCTTCAAACTTTCCGGCGGCCGGCTTGCCCCGGAACATCGGCGTCGCGGTGACGACGCTGGTGTCCTGCGGATCGAGCTGAAAGGGATCGACGCGCAGCAGGATATCGAACTCCGGGCTGACCGAGCGCGCCATCAGGTTCATGCGCAGCGGCCGGAACTGCGGATCGCCGGCAACGCGCACACGCCAGGTACCGGATTCGGGGGACGGAACGTGCAGCGCGGTCATCCATCCCACACCGATCTCGAAGGCACCGTTGATTCCGTGGCGAAACGACGTGCCGGACGGCGAGGTGGCTTCGATCGAAGGGCGGCCGGGGTGATGCCACGTCAGCCCCAGCAGCAGTTCCTGCGAGATGTCGTCGACATCGACTTCGAACTGCGCCTCGTTGATGCGGTGTCGCGACCTTTCGCCATTGTCCGCCGCGGCCAGGGTCGGCAGGCTGAACTGCTCCCACAGCAGCCTGGAGGCAGGCCACGCCAGCGGCCGCAACGGCAGGATGCCGTTGTTGTTGACGACCTTCATCGAGTTCGTCATCAGCGCTGCCGAGGTATCCGCCGCATACGACGGCGTGGTGCTGATCGTCTTTACGGTGCTGCCGAAGGGCTCGGCTTCCCCCACCAGGTCCGTCAGCGTCGCGTTGAGCAGATCCGAGCCGATTCCCTGCGCATTGAGCGCGATGCCATTGCCTGCCAGCAGCACGGCAAAGTCGATGCCCTGTTCGAATTCATAGCCGCTCTTGGTCAGCAGGCCGTCATGCTGGATCGTCTGGTTGCCGTCGGTGAACAGCACGATCTTCTTCTTGTACACCGCGGGGAACAGCGGTGGAGGATTGGCGACCATGAAGTCGGCCACGGTCCGCACCGCATGGAAAATATCTGTCATGCTGCCGACCGCGCCCTGCACCGAAGGCTGGTCTTCGATGGCGCTGACCACGTTCTTCCAGATCGTAGTGTCGCCCACCGGAAAATTTCCCTGGCCGATCAGTCCCTTGGTCTGCGTGGCGAAGTACCAGAACGAAACCGCCCAGGTTTCGTTGGACGACGAGGTCTTGTTCTCGATCTCATCGATGATGTACTGCACCGATTCCGAGGCCTCGACGATCTTGTCCTTGGAGGAGCCGTTGCCAGCGCTGTGGAACATCGAGCCCGAGGCATCGATCAGGATAGCGAGTTGCTTGGCCATGCCGGTGCTCCTGTTCGGACGGATAGCGCTTGCGCGACGGACAGGGGCATGCGTTCGGACCCCGGTTAGCAGTTAGTTATAGTGCGTCGGGCGTGACCGGGAGGCCGGCTGTTGCTTTTCTGTCTATCCCCCTGGCGCAAGTGAAGATCGTGCAGATCTCATTTGCAGCGAATTTGCGCGAGTCATTCTGCGCGAGTCATTCGCGGCGCAATGTCACGCTCGCACTTCACTCTCAGTTCGCCGCGAGGGTCTCACGCATTCTGCACAGGCTGGGCCTGCACCGGATCCGCATGAATCTGCATCACGACCTCTCGCTTCTCCAGCAAGTGGTGCCGCAGGATGCTGGCCAGCTTCTTGCCATCGCGCGCCTCGAGCGCGCCGATCATGCCTTCGTGCTCGTCGACGGCACGGTCCCACTTTTCCGACTGGAAGTTGGAGCGGAAGCGCAGCGCCTGGATGCGCCGGTTCAGCGCGAGGTAGGTCTGGCTTAGCGCCGAGTTGCGCGCGGCGGCCACGATCAGGTTGTGGATCTCCTGGTTGCGGGCGTAATAGCCGGGCAGGTCCTTCTGCACGCGGCAGGCCAGCATCGAGTAGTGCAGCGCCTTGATCTCGGCGAACTCCGCCGGCGTCATGCGCTCGCACGCCAGTTCGCCGGCGAAGGCCTCCAGGCCGCTCAGCAGCTCGAACATTTCCCACACTTCGGTCTCGCTCATGCGGGACACACTCGCGCCGCGGTTCGGCCAGATGTCGATCAGGCCTTCCGCCGCCAGTACCTTGAGCGCCTCGCGCAGCGGCGTGCGCGAGATGCCGAGCGTCTCGCACAGCTCGCGCTCGTTCAGCTTCATGCCCGGCGACAGCACGCCTTCCACGATGAACCGGCGCAGGTGCTCGACCACGACGTCGTGCAGGCGCTTGCGCTCCAGCCTGGGCATGAGCGGGTCGGATGGTCTGTTTTCGGCGTCGAGGGGATTTTGCATTCAATTTTTCCATCTTTCGGAAGCTGGCTCAATTGTATCTCAAGGCCAGAATGCTCAGCCAGCATAAGGGTTAACGCGGCGAAACTTCGGCTTGAGGTACTCCGGGTGCCGGTGCTACAGTAAATTGAATTCAAAATTCAAAATTCAACCCGGAGACGCCATCCCATGATCCACCTCGATTTCCATCCGGCTGGCCGCCACTTCCTGCAGATTCCTGGCCCGAGCCCGGTGCCCGATCGCATCCTGCGCGCCATGAGCTACCCGACCATCGACCACCGCGGTCCCGAGTTCGGCGCGCTGGGGCGGAAGGTGCTGGCCGATATCAAGAAGGTCTTCAAGACCGAGCACCCGGTGATCATTTACCCCGCGTCGGGTACCGGCGCCTGGGAGGCCGCGCTGGCCAACACGCTGAGCCCGGGCGACCGTGTGCTGATGTTCGAGACTGGCCACTTCGCCACGTTGTGGAAGAAGATGGCCGAAGCGCTGGGGCTGAAGCCCGAGTTCCTGGGCCTGCCGGGCCTCGAGGGTTGGCGCCGCGGCGTGCAGGCCGACATGATCGAGGCGCGGCTGCGTGAGGACGCGGCGCACGGGATCAAGGCGGTTTGCGTGGTGCATAACGAGACGTCGACGGGCGTGACCTCGAACATCGCCGCGGTGCGCAAGGCAATCGATGCCGCCGGCCATCCGGCCTTGCTGCTGGTGGACACGATCTCGGGCCTGGCCTCGGCCGACTACCGGCATGACGAATGGGGCGTCGATGTCACGGTGTCGGGTTCGCAGAAAGGCCTGATGCTGCCGCCCGGCATCAGCTTCAACGCGCTCTCGCCGAAGGCGATCGCGGCCGGCCGGAGCGCGAGGCTGCCGCGCGCGTTCTGGGACTGGACCGAAATCATCGAAGCCAACAAGAACGGCTACTGGCCGTATACCCCGAACACCAACCTGCTCTACGGCCTGTCCGAGGCGCTCGACATGATCCTGGGCGAGGGGCTGGACAATGTCTTCGCCCGCCACCAGCGCCTGGCGGAAGCCACGCGCCGCGCCGTGCGCGCATGGGGCCTGGAGATCCAGTGCGCCGACCCGGCCGTGTACAGCCCCGTGCTGACCGGCGTGATGATGCCGGAGGGCGTGGACGCCGATGCCGTGCGCAAGCTCATCTATGAGCGCTTCGACATGTCGCTGGGCCAGGCGCTCGGCAAGATGCGCGGCCGCATGTTCCGCATCGGCCATCTGGGCGACTGCAACGACCTGACGCTGATGGCAACGCTGGCCGGCTGCGAGATGGGGCTGAAGCTGGCAGGCGTTCCTGTCGCAGCGAGCGGTGTGGCGGCGGCCATGGATTACCTGGCGTCGCACGCCGATATGCCAATGCTGAAGGCGGCTGCCTGAACACAGCCGCACAGGCCGGCGCCGGGAGAGGCCGGGCCGGCCTGAACAGCGCCATATCCACGCACCACAAGCCCATGCCATCACGTGGGGTGATCGGCAGGGGCGCCTGTTGCCTGCGGATTCACGCAGGCATCCACCGACGTTCGCCCAGCCTGGCACAAGCCGGCTGTTTGCCATGAATACCTTTACTTCGTCCACGCTGGTCAAGCCGATCCACCTGGTGTCGTCACAGCACCGCGCCGTGTCGCCGCTGTCCGCGCTGCTGCGCAAGGAACTGCGCGGCGACGTGCTGTTCGACCGCGCCGGCCGCGGGCGCTATGCCACCGATGCGTCGATCTACCAGATCATGCCGATCGGGGTGGTCGTGCCGCGCGACCAGGCCGACCTGCTGCGCGCGCTCGACATCGCCCGCGACCAGCGGGTGCCGGTGCTGGCGCGTGGCGCGGGAACCAGCCAGTGCGGGCAGACCGTGGGCGAGGCGCTGGTGATCGACAACAGCAAGTGGCTCAACAACGTGGTGGCGTTCGACGCGGCGGCGCGCACGGTGACGGTGGAGCCGGGCATCGTGCTCGACCACCTCAATGCCTGGCTCAGGCCGCACGGCCTCTGGTTCCCGGTGGACGTGTCGACCGGCGCGCAATGCACCATCGGCGGCATGGCCGGCAACAACTCGTGCGGGTCGCGCTCGATTGCCTACGGCAACATGGTGCATAACGTGCTGGCTATCGATGCCGTGCTGGCCGACGGCAGCCAATGCCATTTCGGCTCGCTGGCCAAGCCGGTGGCGGCGGGGCGCGCCGAAGGCATCCTGCGCGGGCTGGAGCGCATTGCCACGCGCGAGCGCGGCGAGATCGCCGAGCGTATGCCCAAGGTGCTGCGCCGCGTGGCCGGCTACAACATCGATCTGTTCGACTGCCAGAACCCGATGGCCTATACCGACGATGGCCATGCCAACCTGGCGCACATCCTGGTGGGGTCCGAGGGCACGCTGGCCTGCAGCAGGCAGGTCACGCTCAAGCTGTCGCCGCTGCCGGCGCACAAGGTGCTGGGCGTGGTGAACTTCCCCACGTTCTACCAGGCCATGGACATGACGCAGCATATCGTCAGGCTGCGCCCGGTCGCGGTGGAACTGGTCGACCGGACCATGATCGACCTGTCGATGGAGAACCCGGCCTTCCGCCCGGTGGTCGAGCGCGCGCTGAGCGGTGACCCGCAGGCCATCCTGCTGGTCGAGTTCGCCGGCGAGGACCGCCAGGCGCTGCTGGCGCAGCTGGAACAGCTGGCCGAACTGATGGGCGACCTGGGCCTGCCGGGTTCGGTGGTGAGAATGCCCGACGAGAAGGCGCAGAAGGCGCTCTGGGATGTGCGCAAGGCCGGGCTCAACATCATGATGAGCATGAAGGGCGATGGCAAGCCGGTCTCCTTCATCGAGGACTGCGCCGTCCCGCTGGAACACCTGGCCGAGTACACGCGCCGGCTGACCGAGGTCTTCCACAAGCACGAGACCGAGGGCACCTGGTATGCCCATGCCAGTGTCGGCACGCTGCATGTTCGCCCGATCCTGGACATGCGCCGCGACGGCGCGGTGCGCATGCGCGAGATTGCCGAGGAAGCGGCCGAGCTGGTGCGCGAATACAAGGGCGCCTATTCCGGCGAGCACGGCGACGGGCTGTGCCGCGGCGAATGGGTGGCATGGCAGTACGGCCCGCGCATCAATGCCGCGTTCAGCGAGATCAAGGCGCTGTTCGACCCCGACAACCGCTTCAATCCCGACAAGATCGTGCGGCCGCCCAGGATGGACGCGCGCGAGAACTTCCGCTTTGCGCCCGGCTACGCGGCACTGCCGCTGACGCCCGCGCTGGACTGGTCGGCCTGGAACGTCCGCCGCGACCCGATGACCGGCGCGGAAACCGCGCCCGGCACCGGCGCCGATACGGCCACGCACGGACTGGCCTCGGCGGTGGAGATGTGCAACAACAACGGCCACTGCCGCAAGTTCGACGCCGGCACCATGTGCCCCAGCTATCGCGTGACCAAGGACGAGCAGCACGTCACGCGCGGCCGCGCCAATACCCTGCGGCTGGCCGTGTCCGGCCAGCTCGGCAGCGAAGGGCTGGCCAGCCCCGAGGTGAAGGAGGTGCTGGACCTGTGCGTGTCGTGCAAGGGCTGCAAGCGTGACTGCCCGACCGGCGTCGACATGGCCAGGCTGAAGATCGAGGCGCGCCATGCATGGGCCACGCGGCACGGCACCAGCCTGCGCGAGCGCCTGGTTGCGTACATGCCGCGCTATGCGCCGGTGGCGAGCCGGCTGTCGGGACTGCTGGCGCTGGCGGACAGCATCCCGCTGGTCTCGGGCTGGGTCAAGCGCGCGCTCGGGTTTGCGCCGGAACGGTCGCTGCCCCGCTTCCGCAAGCCCTTCCTGACAGCGGGCATGGACGCCGGCAAGCCCGCGGGCACCCGCGAGGTGCTGCTGTTCGTCGACACGTTCAGCAACTACATGGAACCCGAGAACGCCCGCGCCGCGCGGGCGGTGCTGGAGGCGGCGGGCTATACGGTGCATTTCAACACCCGCGCGGGCGAGCGTCCGCTGTGCTGCGGCCGGACCTTCCTGGCCGCGGGGCTGGTCGACCAGGCAAAGGAAGAGGCCCGGCGCATGCTGGACGCGTTCCGTCCCTATGTGGCGCGCGGCGTGCCGGTGGTGGGGCTGGAGCCGTCCTGCCTGCTGTCGCTGCGCGACGAATTCCTCGGCTACGGCTATGGCGACGAGGCCCGGCAGCTGGCCAGCCTGTCATTCCTGTTCGAGGAATTCCTGGTCCGCGAGCAGCGCGCGGGCCGGCTGGAACTGCCGTTGCAGCCCCTGCCGGCATCGGAAGCGGTGGTGCACGGACACTGCCACCAGAAGGCCTTCGATGCCTTTACGCCGGTACAGGCCGTGCTCGCCTGGATCCCCGGGCTGAAGGTCGCGCCGGTGGAATCGTCGTGCTGCGGCATGGCCGGCAGCTTCGGCTACGAAGCCGAGCACTTCGCGGCGTCGAAGGCCATGGCCGAGCTGTCGCTGCTGCCCGCGGTGCGCAAGCGCGCCGCCGATGCCATCGTGGTTGCCGACGGCACCAGCTGCCGGCACCAGATCCTGGACGGCGCCGATGCGCAGGCCCTTCATGTGGCGCGCGTGCTGGAAATGGCGCTGGCAGGAGGCCGCGGCGGCTGAGGCAGCAGGCGCATCGCAGGCACGGACAACAAAGTCAAGCCGCAACCAAAGCGGATCAGAGTACCAACCAGAGTACCAACCAGAGTACCAACCAGAGTACCTAAGCCAAAGGAGACAAAGGATGCAACGCAAGATCGTCAGGAGCACTCTCACGGCCGTGGCCTGTGCCACCGCCTGCCTCGGCGCCAATGCATGGGCGTGGGAGCCGGCAAAGCCGGTCGAGATCGTCGTGCCATTCAGCGCCGGTGGCGCGTCGGACCAGATGGCGCGCGCCATCCAGGGCATCATCGCCAAACACAAGCTGATGAGCCAGCCGGTCATCGTGCTGAACAAGGCCGGCGCCAGCGGAGCCGAGGGCCTGATGGACACCAAGGCGTCGCAAGGGAATCCCCACAAGCTGCTGGTCGCCTCCTCGGCGCTCTACACCGTGCCGATGGTCAGCCACCTGCCGTTCAGCTGGCGCGACCTGACTCCGGTGGCCATGGTTGCCCAGGACGAGTTCGTGCTGTGGACCAATGCCGCCGGACCATACAAGTCGGTGCCGGAGTTTGTCGACGGCTCCAAGGCGAACGCGGGCAAGGTCAAGGTAGGCGGCACCAGCTCCAAGCGGGAAGACCAGATCATTACCTCGCTGGTCCAGAAGAAGACCGGCGCGAAGTTCATCTACGTGCCGTACAAGGGAGGCGGCGAAGCGGCGACGCAGTTGTCGGGCCAGCATATCGACGCCAACGTCAACAATCCGTCGGAATCGGTCGGGCAATGGCGCGCCGGCGAACACAAGGCGCTGTGCGTGTTCGCGCCGGAGCGGATGGCCTACAAGGCCAAGGTCACGCAGGCCCAGGGCTGGAACGATGTGCCGACCTGCAAGGAGCTGGGGCTCGACGTGCAATACCAGATGCTGCGTGTCTTCATGATGCCCGGCGGCGTCACACCCGAGCAGCAGAAGTACTACGTCGACCTGATGCAGAAGATCGTGGCCACGCAGGAGTGGAAGGAATACCTGGAAAAGAACGCGCTCAAGAACGAGTTTCTGACGGCGAAGGCGCTGACCGACTTCCTGGCGAAGGACGAGGCCGCGCACCGCGACATCATCAAGGAAGCGGGCTTCGTCGCCGCGCGCTGACGAATGCGCTGACGAATGCGCTGAGGAGTGCGCTGAAGAAGCGCGCCGCATTCGCAAGGCTCCGGCGCCGGCGCCGGAGCCGATGGCTGATGGGATATCAAGGGGCAGAGATGGATTCACAGCATCAAGGAGAGCCGGCTGGCGCCGGGCTCTCGGTCAAGGCCGTGGAGCTTGTGGTCGCGCTATGCCTGCTGGCAGGCGCGATCGTGGTGATCTGGAGCAACTACAGCATTGGCGCGGGCTGGGCGCCGGACGGGCCTGAAGCCGGCTACTTCCCGATGCGCGTCGGCATCATCGTGCTGGCCTGCAGCGTGCTGGTGGCGATGCAGGCGCTGCGCGGCGACGGCAAGGCGGTCTTCGCGACCTGGCAGCAACTGCGGCAGGTCAGCGTGATCGTGCTGCCGCTGACGGGGTATGTCGGCCTGATCGGCGTGCTCGGCATCTACGTGGCGTCGGCGATCTTCATCGTCGGCTTCATGGTGTGGGTGGGCAAGTCGGGCTGGCCCAGGGCCTTGCTGATTGGCGCCGGCATCAACCTGTTGCTGTTCTGGATCTTCGAGATCCAGTTCCGCGTGCCGCTGCCCAAGGGGCCGCTGGAAGCTGCGCTGGGCTACTGAGGAGGCGCGATGGAAGAAATGAACGCATTGATGGGCGGCTTCGCGGTCGCCCTGTCGTGGCAGAACGTCGGCCTGATGTTCGCCGGCATCCTGCTCGGGATCGTGGTCGGCGTGCTGCCCGGACTGGGCGGCCCGAACGGCGTGGCGATCCTGCTGCCGCTGACGTTTTCGATGGACCCGGTCTCCGCCATCATCATGCTGTCCTGCATCTACTGGGGAGCCTTGTTCGGCGGCGCGATCACCTCGATCCTTTTCAATATCCCCGGCGAGGCGTGGTCGGTGGCCACGACCTTCGACGGCTATCCGATGGCCCAGCGGGGCGAGGCCGGCAAGGCCCTGACCTCCGCCTTCACCGGCTCCTGCCTGGGCGCGATGGCGGGGGTGCTGCTGATCACCTTCCTGGCGCCGATGGTGGCGAAGTTCGCGCTGCGCTTCGGGCCGCCGGAGTTCTTCGCGGTGTACCTGCTGACGTTCTGCAGTTTCGTCGGCATGGGCAAGGAGTCCAAGCCGAAGATCCTGATCGCAATGTGCCTGGGCTTTATCCTGGCGGCGGTCGGCATGGACACGGTATCGGGCACGCTGCGCATGAACTTCGGCTCGCACGAGCTGCTGCGCGGCTTTGACTTCCTGGTCGCCGTGATCGGGCTGTTCGGCATCAGCGAGATCCTGATGACGATGGAAGAAGGCGTGGCGTTCCGCGGCAAGCAGGCGCGCATCGACCTGAAGGTGGTCCTGAAGACCTGGGCCGAGCTGCCGCGCTACTGGATGACCGTGATCCGTTCCTCCGTGATCGGCTGCTGGCTCGGCATTACCCCGGGCGGCGCCACCGCGGCATCGTTCATGGGCTACGGTGTCGCCAAGCGCATGGCCAGGAACCCGGACTCGTTCGGCAAGGGCAACGTTGAAGGCGTGGTGGCACCTGAAACCGCGGCGCACGCAGCCGGCACCAGCGCGCTGCTGCCGATGCTGGCGCTCGGCATCCCGGGCTCCGCCACGGCAGCGGTGCTGCTGGGCGGCCTGATGATCTGGGGCCTGCAGCCGGGGCCGCTGCTGTTCGCCGAGCAGGGGCCGTTCGTCTGGGGGCTGATCGCCAGCATGTACCTGGGCAATATCGTCGGCCTGATCGTGGTGCTGTCGACCGTACCGCTCTTTGCCGCGATCCTGCGCATTCCCTTCTCGATCATCGCACCGCTGATCCTGGTGATCTGCGCGATCGGCGCCTACACGGTGAACGGCGCGCTGTTCGACGTCTGGCTGATGCTGGTCTTCGGCGTGATCGGCTATGTGCTGAAGAAGCTCGACTATCCGCTGGCGCCGATGGTGCTGGCGCTGGTGCTGGGCGACCGCGCGGAAGACGCTTTCCGGCAGACCATGCTGGTGTCATCCGGCGAACTGGATGTGTTCTGGTCGAACGGGCTGGTCGGCACGATCATGGGCCTGGCGATCTTCGTGCTGGTGTGGCCGCTGGTGAGCGACCTGCGTTCCAGGGCACGGGCAAAGGGGATCGCCTGAGTTCGGGGAGTCCGCGCATCGCCGTGACGCGCGGTTTTCCCGTGGTTTTCCCGCGGTTTTCCCGCGGTTTTCCTTCAGGCCCGGTATTTTTCCCACATTTCCCGGAGAACCGATTCCGGCGGCGGCGCCGATGCGAAGCCTGCGACATTGCCGAAAACGCCGAGGATGCGCCGCCTGAAGGCATCGAGGTCGGCTGTCGGCTCAGGCGAGGCACTTGCGCAATCGATGATCGTATGCAGTTGCCCGGCGGAGAGGCCGGCGATGGCAGACCACAGGTCGTCGGGGCTGGCGCAGGTACATGGCATGAATGGGGCAAACATCGGTCATCCTCAACGTGGACCCATGATGGCTAGCGAGCCGCGCTGCGCTTGTTTCCGTCAGGGTACACGGCCGCCTGGAACGGTTCGAGCCCGATCCGCGCGACCACGTCGACGAAGCGCTCGGCATCGCTGTCGCGGTGCGCGAGATAGGTGCCGATCAGCCGCTCGACCACGTCCGGCACCTGTTCCTGCGCGAACGACGGGCCGATGATGCGGCCGATCGCCGCGCCGCCGCCCGCGTGGCCGTCCCGGCTGTCGGCGCCGTTCTGCCGCCCGCCGATGGTGACCTGGTACCAGGCCTCGCCGGCCTTGTCGACGCCAAGGATGCCGATATGGCCGACATGGTGGTGCCCGCACGAATTGATGCAGCCCGAGATGTTCAGGTCGAGCTCGCCGATGTCGTGCACATGGTCGAGATCCTCGAAACGTTCCTGGATCGCCCGCGCCAGCGGAATCGACACCGCATTGGCGAGCGAGCAGAAGTCGCCGCCCGGGCAGGCGATGATATTGGTGATCCTGCCGACATTGGGCGTGGCGAGGCCGGCGGTATCCAGCGCGCGCCAGAGCGCGGGCAGGCCGCTGCGCCGCACGTCGGCCAGGATCAGGTTCTGCTCGTGCGAGACACGCAGCTCGCCAAAGCCGTGCCGCTCGGCGAGCTCGGCCATCAGGTCCATCTGCCCGGCAGTGATATCGCCGGGTGCGGGGCCGGTTGCCTTGAGCGACGCGGTCACTGCCGCATAGCCGGGAACGCGGTGCGGATGGACGTTGCTGCGCAGCCAGAGCCGGAATGCGCGGTCGGTCCGGGCGAGTTCCGCGCTCTCATCGGCATCGTGCGCCGCGGCCGGATCATAAGGCGGCACCGTGAAGCGCGCCGACACCGACGCGACAAAGTCTTCGGTGACGGTATCCGGGCCTCCCCGGATGCGCTGCCACTGCTCCGCAACCTGTTCGCGGAAAACCTCGGGCGTGAGGTCTTTCACCAGGATCTTGATGCGCGCCTTGTACTTGTTGTCGCGCCTGCCATGCAGGTTGTAGACGCGCAGCGTGGCCTGCAGGTAGGTCAGCAGGTCCTGCCACGCCACGAAGGGATGGATCAGCTTGCCGACCATGGGCGTGCGTCCCATGCCGCCGCCGACCCACACGCGGAAGCCGACCTGCCCGTCCTGCTCCACCGCCTGCAGTCCGATGTCGTGCACGCCGACCGCGGCGCGGTCGGTGGTGGCGCCGCTGATCGCGATCTTGAACTTGCGCGGCAGGTAGGCGAACTCGGGGTGCAGCATCGACCATTGCCGCACGATCTCGCACCACACCAGCGGGTTTACCAGCGCGTCGGGCGCGATGCCGGCGAAGTGGTCGGTGGTGGTGTTGCGGATGCAGTTGCCGCTGGTCTGGATGGCGTGCATCTGCACGGTGGCGAGTTCCGCGAGGATGGCAGGCGCGTCTTCCAGGCGCGGCCAGTTGAACTGCAGGTTCTGCCGCGTGCTGAAATGGCCGTAGCCGCGGTCCCAGCGGCGCGCGATCTCCGCCAGCTTGCGCAGCTGCCTTGACGCCAGCATGCCGTAGGGAATGGCCACGCGCAGCATGGGGGCATGGCGCTGGATATACAGGCCATTCTGCAGCCGCAGCACGCGGAATTCTTCCTCGTCGAGCTCGCCGTCCAGGAAGCGGCGGGTCTGGTCGGTGAACTGCACGACCCGTTCGTCGACCAGCCTCTGGTCGATCTCGTCATAGACATACATGGTGAAGGTCTCCTTGCGCCGGGGCGCTAGTCTTTTGCGCGTGCCCGTTCGATGGACATGTCGGTCGGCATCATGTTGATGTCGGCGTTGTGCATCACCCACAACGAGCCGGCGACGACGATGACGATCAGGAAGCCGGTGCAGGCGAAGATGGCGGTGTTGCCGCGCTGGCCGGGGCCGGTGCCCAGGTGCAGGAAGTACACCAGCTGCACCAGCAGCTGCGCGACGCACAGGCCCACGACCAGCGCGATCGCGGCGTGGCTCTGCAGCGCGCCCGTCATGACCGTGGCAAACGACGCCACGGTGAGCGCGACCGACAGCAGCAGGCCGATGGTGTAGCTGCGCACGCTGCCATGGCTGGGGTGCTCGCCCGGATGGACTGAGTGAAGATGGGACGGCTTCATGCGAACTCCCGCAGGTAGACGAAGGTGAAGACGCAGATCCAGACCAGGTCCAGGAAGTGCCAGAACAGGCTCAGGCACGCCAGCCGGCGGCGCACGATGTCGTCGAGGCCGAAGCGGCGGACCTGGTGGATCATCACCGCCAGCCAGCACAGGCCCGCGGTGACGTGCAGGCCGTGGGTGCCAACCAGCGTGAAGAAGGCCGACAGGTAGGCGCTCACGCCAGGGCCGGCGCCCTGGTGCAGCAGATGGGCGAACTCGTAGACCTCCATGGCGACAAAGAGCGCGCCCAGCACGAAGGTGGCCGCCAGCCAGCGGATCATGCGCGGCGCGGCATTCGCGTCCTGCCGCAGCATCGCCAGGCCGAAGGTGTAGCTGCTGAGCAGCAGCACCATGGTTTCGGCGAACACGAACGGCAGCTCGAACAGTTGCTGGCCGCCGGGCCCGCCAGCGGTGTTGCCGGACAGCACGCCAAAGGTGGCGAACAGCACCGCGAAGATCAGGCAGTCGCTCATCAGGTAGAGCCAGAAGCCCAGCGTGGTATGGGCGGCGGCATCGTGATGGCCGTGGTCGGCGGCGTGGGTGGTCGCGTGTGTGGCGTCCGGGCCCGGGTGGTGCAGGGTAGGGGATAGCGTCGGGATCATGGTCAGGCAGCTTGCTGCAGTTGGGCGTAGCGGGCGCGCTCGATGCGCTCGACTTCGGCGGCGGGGACGTAGTAGTCCACGTTGCGGTCGTAGCTGCGCAGCACGAAGGTTGCGATCGCGCCAACCAGCCCGGCAACGGCGACGAGCCACATGTGCCAGACCAGCGCGAAGCAGAACACCAGCCCGAACACCGACACGAGGAAGCCGGCCGCGGTGGGGCGTGGCATGTGGATGTCCTCGTAGTGGGCCGGCTGGCGCCATGCGCGTCCGGCTTCCTTGTCGTCCCAGTGCTGTTCCAGCGAAGTGATGTGCGGCACCTTCGCGAAGTTATAGAACGGCGCCGGCGATGCGGTCGACCATTCCAGGCTGCGGCCGTCCCACGGGTCGCCGGTCAGGTCCTGGTTCTGCTTGCGGTCGCGGATGCTGACGGCCAGTTGCACGATCATGGCCAGGATGCCGGCGCCGATGACGAAGGCGCCGATCATCGCCACCACCAGGTAGGGATGCCAGTCCACATTGGCGTAGTGGTTCATCCGGCGCGTCATGCCCTTGAAGCCCAGCACGTAGAGGGGCATGAAGGCGAGGAAGAAGCCGGCCAGCCAGCACCAGAACGAGACCTTGCCCCAGAACTCGTTCAGCTTGAAGCCGAACACCTTGGGGAACCAGAAACTGATCGCCGCCAGGCAGCCGAACAGCACGCCGCCGATGATCACGTTATGGAAGTGGGCCACCAGGAACAGGCTGTTGTGCAGCACGAAGTCCGCGCCCGGCACCGCCAGCAGCACGCCGGTCATGCCGCCGACCGCGAACGTCACCATGAAGCCGATGGTCCACATGGTCGAGGTATGGAAGCGGATCCTGCCCCGGTACATGGTGAACAGCCAGTTGAACAGCTTCACGCCGGTGGGGATCGAGATGATCGACGTCATGATGCCGAAGAAGGCGTTCACGTTGGCGCCCGAGCCCATGGTGAAGAAGTGATGCAGCCAGACGAAGAAGGACAGCACGCCGATCGACGAGGTGGCATACACCATCGACTTGTAGCCGAACAGCGGCTTGCGCGAGAACGTGGCGATGATTTCCGAGAACGCGCCGAACGCGGGCAGGATCAGCACATAGACCTCGGGGTGCCCCCAGATCCAGATCAGGTTCACGTACATCATGGCGTTGCCACCCAGCTCGTTGGTGAAGAAGTGCATGCCGAGGTAGCGGTCGGCGGTGAGCAGGGCCAGCGTGGCGGTCAGCACCGGGAAGATGGCGACGATCAGGATGTTGGTGATCAGCGCGGTCCAGGTGAAGACCGGCATCTTCATCAGGGTCAGGCCCGGTGCGCGCATGCGCAGGATCGTGACGATGAAGTTGATGCCGGTCAGCGTGGTGCCCAGCCCCGATATCTGCAATGACCAGATGTAGTAGTCGACGCCGACGGTGGGGCTGTAGCCGAGTTCGGACAACGGCGGGTAGGCCACCCAGCCGGTCGCGGCGAAGTCGCCCACGAACATCGACAGCATCACCAGCACCGCCCCCATGGCCGACAGCCAGAAGCTCAGCGAATTGACGAACGGGAAGGCCACGTCGCGCGCGCCGATCTGCAGCGGCACGATCACGTTCATCAGGCCCACCACCAGCGGCGTGGCCACGTAGAAGATCATGATCACGCCATGGGCGGTGAAGATCTGGTCATAGTGGTGCGGCGGCAGGTAGCCGGCGGCATCGCCGTAGGCGACGGCCTGCTGCGTGCGCATCAGGATCGCGTCGGCGAAGCCGCGCAGCAGCATGACCAGCGCCAGGATGATGTACATCACGCCGACCTTCTTGTGGTCGACCGAGCAGATCCATTCGGTCCACAGGTATTTCCACTTGCCGAATTTCGTGATCGCGCCGAGCAGCGCCGCGCCCAGCACCAGCACCACGGCCAGCGTCCCCATGATGATCGGCTCGTGGTAGGGGATCGCCTCGAGGTTGAGTTTTCCTAGCATGTCATTGCTCCATGCGGCCGGGGAGCGCCGACGGGACGCGTTGGAAGGCCTGCAGTGATTCGGGGGTGTTGGCGCGGCAGATCGCGCCGTTGGCCTGCATGGTCTTGTCGACGACCTGGTCGAACAGCTTCGGCGTCACCGATGCGTACAGCGCGACGGGGTCCTTGGTGCTGGGCTGCTCCAGCGCGCGGTAGGTGTCGGCGTCAAGCGCCTGCGCCGAGGCCCGCGCCTTGTCGATCCACGCGTCGAAGTCCTCGCGCGAGGTCGCCAGCGTCTTGAAATGCATGTCCGAGAAGCCCGCGCCGCTGTAGGCCGCAGACTGGCCGAGATAGACGCCCGGCGTGTCCGCGATCAGGTGCAGGCGGGTCTGCATGCCCGCCATGGTGTAGACCATGCTGCCAAGCTGCGGAATGAAGAAGGCATTCATCATCGATTCCGCGGTCAGCCGAAAATTGACCGGCGTGCCGACCGGGATGGCGAGCTGGTTCACCGAGGCGACGCCGTACTCGGGATAGATGAACAGCCATTTCCAGTTCAGCGCGATGACATCGACCTGCAGCGGCTTGACCTCGGACTCGAGCGGCCGATAGGGGTCGAGCTTGTGCGTCGAGTCCCAGATCAGCACGGCCAGGCAAGCCACGATCACGCACGGAATACCCCACACCACGATCTCGATTTTGGTCGAGTGCGACCACTTGGGCGCGTAGGTCGCGCTGGTGTTGGTTTCACGGTAGCGCCAGGCAAACCACAGCGTCAGGAAGATCACCGGGATGACAACCATCAGCATGACGAACAGCGCGATCAGGATCAGCGATTTCTCCTGCTCGCCGATGCTGCCCCTGGGATCGAGCAGTTCGAGGTTGCAGCCGCTGAGCAGGGCGCTCAGGCCGGCGGCCAGCAGCAGGGCGCCGATGCGCAGCGGCACGGCGCGCGATGCGCTACGGATAGGGGACGGGGAGGGCGGGCCTTGTCGATCTTGGTTTGCCGGCCCGGCGTTAGGTTTGAGCATGTCGGACACCTTGGTTACGGATTACCGAAGGCATCCGGCCACGCGCGCCGATTCAAGTGCTGCGTCAGCCCCGTGCGAGACGGGTTTGTATGGATTCCCTCGACAATGTCTGGCATGCTAGTCGAAGACAAAGGCCATACATCGAGGAAACTTTGGCGACAGAATCCATACAAGATGGCGAAAACGCTGCCCGAATCGCTACCCAATGGGATCTGCGGATCACTGCATCCGGCGGGGCCCGGTACCTGCAGATCGTCGATTTCATCGAGCAGGCGATCGGCGAAGGCCGGCTGATGGCGGGTGACCGCGTGCCGCCGCAGCGCAGCCTGGCGAAAGTCCTCGGCGTCGACCTGACCACGGTGACGCGCGCCTATAACGAGGCCCGGCGGCGACAACTGATCGAAGCCAGGGGCGCGCTCGGCACCTTCATCGCCGCGCCGCGCGCGGAACTGGCGCGGGTGGTCGACATGAGCATGAACGTGCCGCCGCCGCCGGCGGGCGTGGACTTCCAGGACCTGTTGCGGCGTGGCCTGAACCAGGTCCTGCTGCGCAGCGACCCGCACCTGCTGATGACCTACCAGCTTGGCGGCGGCAGTGCTTCGGACCGGTCGGCCGGCGCGCTCTGGCTGGCGCCGATGTTCGGGCAGGTCGATACCGCGCGGCTGGTGGTGTGCCCCGGCGCGCAGGCCGCGCTGGCCGCGGTGATCCTGAGCCGCACGCGGCCCGGCGAGGCGATCGTGACCGAGCCGCTGGCCTACCCGGGCATCCGCGCTGCGGCGGCGCAGCTGGGCCGGCGCGTGCTGATCGCGCCGTGCGACGCGGACGGGATGCTGCCCGACGCGCTCGCGGCGGCCCGCGCCGAAGGCGCCACGCTGGCCTACCTCAATCCCACGGCCCAGAATCCGACCACGCACACCATGCCGGCCGCGCGCCGGGCAGAGATCGCCAGGGCCGCGCGCCAATGCGATATCGCCTTGCTGGAGGACGACCCGTACTGGCTGCTGACGCCGTCAGCGCCGCCGCCGCTCGCCACCTTTGCGCCCGAGCGCACCTGCTACGTCGCGACGCTGTCCAAGGCGCTCACGCCGGGCCTGCGCACGGCGTATGTGCTGTTGCCGGAGGGGAGTGGTGGCGAGGACCTGCTGGCAGCGCTGCGCGCCTTCGCGCTGATGGCCGCGCCGATGACCGCGGCACTTGCCACGCAATGGATCCATGACGGCTCGGCCATGCAGCTGCTCGACGGCATCCGCACCGAAGCGCTGGCGCGGTGCGCGCTGGCAAGCCGGTGGCTGAGCGGGATCGGCCAGCTGCCGCCCAGCGCCATCCACGTATGGCACCGCTTGCCCGCCCAGTGGTCGGCGCAGCAGCTCACCCGGGCCGCGCTGGCGGAAGACCTGCGGGTCACGCCTTCCGACGCGTTCTGGGACGGGCCCGACGCGCCCAATGCCATCCGCATTTCGCTCGGCGGTGTCGACAATCACGCGCAGCTGTCGCTGGCGCTGAGGAAGCTGGCGGCATTGCTGGAGCGCCGGCCGGCGCCGGGCGTGGAGATGGTGGTGTGAACCGCCTGGCGTCGCGCAGGCGGCGCCGACATCAGGCGTGTAAAACGAAGTTGATCACCGCGTCAGAAAACTCCGCCGGCAGTTCCCAGTTCGACAGATGCGCCGCATTGAGCGCGAGATACTCGGCGTTGGCAATCCCATTAGCCAGCTCGCGCCCCTGTTCGGGCGTGGTGGCGGCATCCTGGACACCAGCAATCACCAGCACGCGCGCCTCAATGCCGGCCAGCAGGCCGCGCAGGTCGGCATCGCGCACCGCGGCGCAGTTGGCGATATAGCCGTCGGCATCGGTCGAGGCGAGCATCGACAACACCGGCGCCAGGCGCGCCGGATCGCCGGCGAGCGCGGCGGGAGTGAACCAGCGGGCCAGCACGCTCTCGGCGATGGCCGCCATGCCTTCGGCCTGCACGCGCTCGATGCGGGTATTCCAGCCGGAAGGCGGGCCGATCAGCGCTGCGGTATTGGCCAGCACGAAGCGGCCGAAGCGTTCGGGGTGATGACGTGCCAGCCAGATGCCGGTCATGCCGCCCATCGACAGGCCGCAGAAGTGCGCGCGCCCGATGCCGGCGTGGTCCATCACCGCCAGCACGTCGGCGCCCAGCTCGGCCATGCCGAATGGCGCGGCCGGCACGGCGGAGGCGCCATGGCCGCGCGTGTCGTAGCGCAGCACGCGGAAGCGCTCGAGCAGCGCCGGCATCTGCGGATCCCACATCGACAGGTTGGTGCCGAGCGAATTGGACATGACCAGCACCGGCGCGCCGGCCGGGCCCTGGAGTTCGTAGTGCAGGCGGAGCCCGTCACGGGAGGCAATGCTCATGACGCGGGCCTCGCTCAGCGGATCGAAGAGGGATGCGGCGCCAGCGGCGTGACGGCGATCTTCATGTACGGGAACAGCGGCAGCGCCGACAGCAGGTTGTGCAGCGCCTCGTTCGACTCGACGTCGAACACGCTGTAGTTGGCATACTCGCCGACCACGCGGTACAGGTGCAGCCACTTGCCCTGGCGCTGCAGGTCCTGCGCGTAGGCCTTCTCGCGCGCCTTGATCTCGTCGGCCTGCGCGGCGGGCATGTCGTGCGGCAGGTTCACGTCCATTCTTACCAGATACAGCATCGGGTTCTCCTCGTTTTAGTCCGGTGGTGAAAAATCAGTCGCGTCGATAGTGCGCCAGCTTGTCTTCGTCGAGCGCGATCCCCAGCCCCGGCCCTTGCGGCAGGTGCAGCGCAAAGTCACGGTACACCGGCCGCTCCACCACGATATCGTCCTTCAGCAGCAGCGGCCCGAACAGTTCGGTGCCCCAGGCCAGCTGCGGCAGCGTGGCGAAGCCGTGGGCGGCGGCGATGGTGCCGACGCTGCCTTCCAGCATGGTGCCGCCATACAGCGCGATGCCGGCCGCGTCGCCGACCGCGGCGGTGCGCAGCATGCCGAAGATGCCGCCGGACTTGGCGATCTTCAGCGCGAACACGTCGGCGGCGCCGAGGCGGGCCACTTCCATCGCGTCCTCGGGGCCGCACACGGCTTCGTCGGCCATGATGGGCACGACAAAGCGCGCCGCCAGCCGCGCCAGCGCGGTGCGCTGCTCGCGCGGCGTGGGCTGCTCGATCAGGTCGATGCCGGCGGCTTCGAGCATGGCAATGCCGGTGGCGGCTTCCGCTTCGTTCCAGGCCTGGTTGACGTCGACGGTGACGCGGGCACGGTCGCCCAGCGCGCGCTTGATCGCGGACACGTGGGCCACGTCCTCGCGCACGCCGCGGCGGCCAATCTTGAGCTTGAAGGTGTCGTGGCGGCGCTCGGCCAGCAGGCGCTCGGCCTCGTCGATGTCGCGCGCGGTATCGCCGCTGGCCAGCGTCCACAGCACCGGCAGCGTGTCGCGCACGGCGCCGCCCAGCAGCGTCGACAGCGGCACGCCCAGGCGCTTGCCCTGCGCGTCGAGCAGCGCCGTTTCCAGCGCCGACTTGGCGAAGCGGTTGCCGCGCGCGACCTTGTTCAGCCGTGCCATGGCCGCGTGCACGTTGGTGGCATCCTGCCCGAGCAACGCCGGCGCCAGGTAGGTGTCGATGGTCAGCTTGATGCCCTCGGGGCTTTCATCGCCATAGGACAGGCCACCGATGGTGGTGGCCTCGCCGATGCCTTCCACGCCGTCGCCGCAGCGCAGGCGGACGATCACCAGGGTCTGCCGCTGCATGGTCGCCATGGCGAGCTGGTGCGGGCGGATGGTCGGCAGGTCGACCAGGATGGCCTCGATCGACTCGATGGCCGTGGGGCTGGATTGTGTTGCCACTTTCATACCTTCCTGATGCAGTTGAATGTTGCATCGGAGTATGGATGGCTATTTTTCAGCTGTCCAAGACCGTTGTCGTCTGATTTGATACTTCAAGAGTATGAATTGCCGCCGGCGCCTTGCGCGCATCCGGTGCGCATGGTCTACGGCGTCACGAATGATATCGACCTTGTGGGCCTGCCTCGCATTGGACATCCTCGTCAACAATGTCGGCGGCACCATCCGATACGAAGCCTCATACATCACCGGTACGGTCTTGCCGGTCGGCGGCGGGGACCAGGGCTGACTGCACGCGCTGGTGTCCTCCGTTGCGGTGCGGGCGGGATAACGCGCGCTTCCCTATAGTGAACCCAGCCATGCAGCCAGCCGGCCCTCGGAGACTGCAGCGGCCGCGGGAGGCGAGCCATGCAGATTGCGTCGATCGACACCATCGTGCTGCGCGTGCCATTCACGGTCGGCGGGGTTTCCGCCGCCGGTGTGTGGGGCGGGGCGGGCTTGCAGGCCGCGGATTCGCTGCTGGTCCGGGTGACCACCGACGACGGCATCGTGGGCTGGGGCGAAACCTTCGGCTTTATCGGCATCCCGATGGTCAAGGCGGCGCTCGACCAACTGCTGGCGCCCGCGTGCATCGGCATGGATGCCACGCAGCCCGAGGCGCTCAGCCTGGACCTGCAGCGCCGCTTCCACGTCTTCGGGCGCAGCGGCGCCGTGCTGTATGGGCTGTCGGCGCTTGATATCGCGCTGTGGGATATCTGCGGCAAGGCCGCCGGCCTGCCGCTGTACCGGCTGCTGGGCGGAACGCGGCGAGAGCAGCTGCCGGCGTATGCCAGCCTGATCCGCTACGCCGACCGGGCGGCCATCGCGGCCAACATGCGGCGGGCGATCGCCGACGGCTACCGCAGCGTCAAGCTGCACGAAGTCGACCTCGGCGTCATACGGGCCGCGCGAGACGCAGCCGGGCCGGATATCGAAATCACGCTGGATGTGAACTGTCCCTGGTCGCTGGCCGAGGCCATCGACATGGCGCGCGCACTGGCGCCGCTGTCGCTGCGCTGGCTCGAGGAGCCGCTGTGGCCGCCGGAGAACTACGCCGGCCTGGCCGCGTTGCGCCGGCTATGCAGCATTCCCATTGCGGCAGGTGAGAACGCCTCGACGCTGATGGACTTCCACCAGATGCTCGGCGCCGGCGCGGTCGACGTGATTCAGCCCAGCCCGGCCAAGATGGGCGGCATCAGCCCGCTGCGCAAGGTGTTCGCGCTGGCCGAGGCACACAACACGCAGGTGATGGTCCACACCTTCTACGACGGCCCCGGGCTGCTGGCCAGCATCCATGCCACGGCGGCGCTGGGCGATGCGCGTGCCATGATCGAATGGCGCTACTTTGACATGGAGGCCACGGTGCTCGGCGAGGCGGTGCTGCCGCGCGACGGGATGATCCGGGTGCCGGACGGGCCGGGGCTGGGCATCGATCCCGATCTGGAGGTGATCCGGCGCTACCAGGTCGGCTGAAAGGCTTCGCCGGGAACGCGGCCCCGCACACCGCGGTATCCAATGCGTGCACCAGTTCCGTGCCTGTCTTGTGCCGGCGACGGCGGCGAGTCAATGCAGGCAAAGTTGCCCGCGGCCCAACGATTTGGGGGAAGTGCACGGCCGGTACCAACACCGCGCCTGTTCCGCCACACGCGCGCCAGCGAGGGGGGCCGGGCGAGCCCGCCGGCTGTCGATTCCCGCGCCGCACGCCCGAAACTGTCATGCGAGGCGGGTACGCTGCACATCCCGCGAGGCCTGGCAGCAAACTTGCTTGTTGATTGCATCTGGCCGACAGGGGACATTCATCCGTTGGGAGAAGCCATGCATCAAGCACGCATCACCGCGCACAAGGGAATTCTGGTTGTCGAACTGGTGCCTGACCAGGAGAACGGGGAAGGGACCCCGACCAACAAGCTTCGCAACCTGGCCACGGTCATCCATGACACCGGACGGCACCTGGGTGTTTCCGAAGAAGCCCTGGCGCTGCTGAAGATGGTGAAACGCGGCCTGGACCGCATCGGCGACTTTGCCTGGTTCAGCAGCGACGACGGTACGGACCATTTCGCCTGGCTGGGCGGCCCGAAGCGGCTGGTAAATCCCGCGTCGGTGGCGGCTGCCCGGGACTATGCGATCCTTGCCCACCGGGTTATTCCGAACCAGGTGCCGGACGGCGCCAGGATGGCGATCGAGACGAACTTCTGAGTCCCGCCGCCGCGCGCACGGCGTGGGAATGGGAAGCCGGCACGGCCCCTGGCGCCGTGGCGCGGCTGGAATGCCAGCGGGTCCATTTGGTATACTTCAAGGCAATTTCCGGCCCTTGCCGGGCCACCCATACCAAAGATCCGCCATGACCCAACCGCAGAAGCAGAGCATGGCCGCCGAGATCCGCGCGGCCATCGAGGCCGAGATCGAAAGCGGCGCATTGCCTCCCGGCACGCCGCTGGACGAGCGCAGCCTGGCAGAGCGCTTCGGCGTATCGCGCACGCCGGTGCGGGAGGCGCTGCAGCAACTCGCCGTGCAGAATCTCGTGCGCATCGCCCCGCGCGTAGGGGTCTTTGTCTCGCGCATGTCGATCACTCAGTTGCGGGAGACGCTGGAACTGCTTGGTGAACTGGAAGCGGTTGCCGCCAAGCTCGCCGCGCGGCGCATGGACGACGAGCAGCGCCTCCGGCTCAAGGCCAGCATGCAGCAGTGCGCCGAAGCGTTCGTCCAGGAGGATGGCAAGAAGTTCGCCGAGGCCAATGCCGGCTTTCACGACCTGGTCTATGCCGGCAGCCACAACGAATACCTGGTCGAGCAGATCCAGGGCATCCGCCGGCTGATGCAGCGCTACCGGCCCAAGATCTTCCTGACCCAGGGCCAGCGCCAGCGCGCGCTGGCGGACCACCAGCGCCTGGCCGATGCGATCCTGAGTGGCGACGAGGCCGCGGCGCATGCGGCGATGCTGGAGCATGCGCCGGTGGGAACCACCGGGTTCTCGGAGTTCCTGTCGACGCTGCCGATGAGCTACCTCGAAACCGACAGCGGACCGGCCGCCGGCCTTGCGCCCGCCACCGGCAAGCGGGCCCGGCGGACCGGGACGGAAGAAGAGGGCGAAGCCAGGCCGCGGGCCCGGCGCACGCCAGGCCGCGTCAGCACGGCCTGAATGACGCGTCCCGCCGGCGCTCAGAAGCGGTGCCGCATGCCGACCGCGACGCCAAACTGGCTGTCCTCGTTGGGCGCGATCCGGTAGGCCGCCGTGGCCCCGTTGAAGTTCTCGAAGTTGAGCGCCGCGTTCCTGGTGAAGGCTGCACTGAGATAGACATCGGTGCGCTTGGACAAGCTGTAGTCGGCGATCATCGTGACCTGCCACGGGTTGGCCGGATCGGTCGGGGCGCTACCCGCGGCGCCATAGACCGACCTGAGCTTGTCGTAGTAGACCGCGCCGGTCAGCTGCAGCGCCGGGGTGGCCTGGTAGTTGAGGGCGAACCACCAGAGGTCGTCGCGCCCGATGGCGCCTGGCGTCGCGACATCGTTCTTGCCGTAGCGGTATGCGGCCTGGGCCAGCAACTGCGGCGTGATCTTGTAGCGCAGGCCCAGCGCGGCCTTCTGGTTCCGCTGGTAGTCGCCCGCCACCTTCGGGCTGTTCACATTGTCATAGGCCGCCGCGATGCCGAACGCTCCGATGCGGTAGTCCACCCCGGCACCGTAGCCGGCGGAACCCGTCATCGAGCCTGGCTGCTCGCCGAAGCTCCAGTGCAGTTGGGTGGACAGCGGGCCGAAGTCGCCCTGGTACTTCACCATGTTGTCCTGGCGCAGCCCCATGCCGGCGATGGTGGTCACCGGTTCGTACAGGGTCGCGTACGCGGTGGGCGAGTAGTTGGCCATGGTCAGGAACAGCGACGAGTATTGCCGGCCGAAGGTCAGCTTGTGCTGGCCCGCCGCCAGACCGACCCAGGCCTGGCGCCCGAACAGCCGGCCGCCCTGCGTGGAAATGCCGGTGTCGACGCTGAAGCCGCTTTCCAGCGCGAAGATCGCCTGCTTGCCGCCGCCCAGGTCTTCCACCCCGCGCAGGCCCCATCGGCTCGGCGACAGGCCGCCTGAACTGAGCGCCACCTTCGACTTGCCGTCCGGCTGCCCCGTCGCCAGGTTGTTGTTGCTGTACTCGATATTGGCATCGACCACGCCGTACAGCGTGACCGAAGCCTGCGCCGTGCCGGCCAGGCCGGCCAGGGCGCACGCGATGCCGATGGTGCGTTTTTTCATTGATTTTCTCCTCCAGGATGAACGGATTGCGCGGCTGATCCCGCCGCTGCATCGGGATGCCATTGCGCGAATGGCGTGAATGGCGTGAATGGCGTGAATGGCGTGAACGAAAGGGCTGGAAACGGAGTGTTCTGGCGGCACGAACCCGCGCCCGAGGCGCAGCCCGGCCGGGCTGCCGATCCTTCGGGCGACTGCTTTTCTTGCGTGGCGAGGGGTGGAAAACTCAGGCAGGCACGATGCCAGGCTCGAGGTCGGCGAAGCGGCGGCCTTCGCGTGCCAAGCGCTGCAGCAGCGCGGACGGGGTCCACCAGTAGCCATGGCGGGCGTGGAAACGCTCGATGTCCGCGCAGACGTTGGCCAGGCCCAGCTGGTCCGCCAGATACATCGGTCCGCCGCGGTGCGCCGGGAAGCCGTAGCCGGTCACGTACACGATGTCGATATCGCTCGCGCGCAGCGCAATGCCCTGTTCGAGCAGCTTCGCGCCTTCGTTGATCATGCCGTACAGGCAGCGCTTGAGGATCTCTTCCTCGTCGACCGGCTGGCGCTCGATGCCCAGCCTGGCGGATTCGTCGACGATGAACTGCTCGACCACCGGATCGCGCTGCGGCGTGCGGCTGCCCGGTTCGTAGCGATACCAGCCAGCACCGGACTTCTGGCCCAGGCGCCCCATCTCGGTCAGCTTCAGGATGAGGTCGTTCCAGCGCCGGTCGGTGGGGCGCGTCGCCACCTGTGCCTTGCGGGTCTGGTAACCCACGTCGTTGCCCGCCATGTCGTGCACGGCGAAGATCCCCATCGCATAGCCGAAGCGTGTCAGTGCCTGGTCGACCTCGTGCGGCAGCGCGCCTTCCTCCAGCAGGAAATGCGCCTCGCGCGTGTAGTTGCGGAACAGCGCGTTGCCGATGAAGCCCGGATAGACGCGCGCGAGCACCGAGACCTTGCCCAGGCGCCGTCCGAGGTCCATCAGCGTCACGATCACGTCCGGCGCGGTCCGCTCCGCGCGCACGACCTCAAGCAGCCGCATGACATGGGCGGGACTGAAGAAATGCGCGCCGACCACATCCTGCGGCCGCTGCGTGACCGCGGCGATGGCGTCCACATCCAGCCCCGAGGTATTGGTGGCCAGGATCGCGCCGGGCCGGGCCAGCGCATCGAGCTTGCGGAAGATCTCCTGCTTGAGCGCCATGTCTTCGAACACGGCTTCCACGATCAGGTCTGCCTGCGCCACGTCGGCGAGATCGACCGAGCCGCGGATCAGCGCCAGGCGCTCGTCCATCTGCGCCTGCTGCAGCCGGCCGCGCGCCACGCTGCCCGCATAGTTGTCGCGCACGCGCTGCAGGCCACGGTCCAGCGCGGCCGCCTCGGCATCGATCACGGTCACCGGGATGCCGGCATTGGCGAGCGCCATGGCGATGCCGCCGCCCATGGTGCCGGCGCCGATCACGGCCACGTGTTCCACCGGGCGCAGCGGCAACTCCGCCGGAATGTCGGGAATCCTGGCCGCTTCGGCCTGCGCCATGCGGATGTGCGCCTGCGCGGCGTCGCGTTCCGGCTGGCTCACGGCGTTGCCGGCAAGGGTAGAAGTGGGGTTGGTCATGGCCTTAGTCCTGTTTGCCTGCCGGGGAGACCAGCGGCTGGGCGCGTCCTTCGACGAATTCGCGCAGCCGCTCGGCGGTTTCGGGGGAACGTTCCCTGTTCGAGTTCAGGTACTCCATGAACAGGCCGTCGTCATGCGACAGGTCGTTGATGCGCGGCAGCACATTGGTGATGCGCCAGTTGGTGTCGGGCGTATTGCGGGCGATCTTCGCGGCCAGCTCGCGGGCCTTGTCCAGCGCCTGCCCGGCCGGCACGACGTAGCGCACGATATGCTCGCGCTCGCCCTCGGCTGCCGACAGCAGGCGGCCGGTCAGCATCATGTCGGCCATCACGGTGTAGCCCACCACGCGCTGCACGCGCACCGTGCCGCCGCCGCCGACAAAGATGCCGCGCTGGCCTTCGGGCAGGCCGAAGAAGGCGGATTCGTCCGCTACGCGCACATGCGCCGCGGTGGCCAGTTCCAGTCCGCCGCCGACCACCGCGCCGTGCAGCGCGGCGACGAAGGGGATGGGACCGCGCGCGATGATGTCGAACACGGTGTGCCAGGAATGCCGCTGGCGCTTGCGTGGCCGCGGCGCGGCGCCTGCAGCGCGCGCCAGCGCTTCCTTCAGGTCCAGGCCCGCGCAGAAGTTGCTGCCATGGCCAAACAGCACGCCGACGCTGGCTTCTTCGCCGGCTCGCACCACGGCGTCGCGCAGCGCCCACACCACGTCTTCGTTGATGGCGTTGCGCTTGTCCGGGCGGTTCAGGCCGATCAGCGCGACCGGTCCGTCGAGTTCATAGGTAACCAGTTCGGTGCTCATGATGGGGTTTCCAGTTGGCAGGAGCGGATATCGCTCGTTCGTTCATTCGATCGGTGGGTGGGGCAGTCACAGGTCCAGCACGAGCTTGCGGCTCCTGGCGCCGGAGCAGCAGATCATCATGCGTTGGTTCGTGGCCTTGTCCGCTTCGCTGAGCACCAGGTCGCGATGGTCCGGCACGCCGTCGAGCACGCGCACCTCGCAGGTGCCGCAGATGCCTTCTTGGCACGAATACGGCGGCTCGATCCCCTGGCCGAGCAGGCAGTCCAGGATGGTCTGCCCCGCCTGCACTTCGACGCTGCGGCCGCTGCGGGCCAGCTCGACGGTGAAGCCGCCCTCGGTGGCGGCGCTCTCGCGTGCCGCGAAATACTCGCGGTGGACCTGCCCGGGGGGCAGGCCGGCAGTGGCCTGCTCGAACGCCTCCAGCATCGGCAGCGGGCCGCAGCAGTAGACGTGGGCGCTGGCCGGCAGCGCGCGGACGATGCCGGCGATGTCCAGCATGCGTCCGCCGGGCTCGCGGTCGAAGCACAGCTGGACTTCGGCGCTGGCTTCATCGCGCAGCGCCTGCACGGCGTCGAGGAAGCCGGCATTGCGGCGCGTGCGTGCCGCGTAGTGCAGCTGCCAGTGCCGGCCGAGCGCCTGCAGGCGGCGGATCATGCCGAGGATCGGCGTAATGCCGATGCCGCCCGCGATAAACACGCTCAGCGCGGCCGACTCATCGAGCGGGAAGTTGTTGCGCGGCGCGCTGATCGCCAGCGTGTCGCCCGGGCGCAGCACCTCGTGCAGGTAGCGCGAGCCGCCGCGGCTGTCCGGATCCTTGTTTACGCCGATCACGTAGCGGTGCCGCTCGTGCGGCGCGTTGAGCAGCGAGTAGTTGCGGATCAGGCCGTTGGGCAGGTGCACGTCGATATGGGAGCCGGCCGAGAACGGCGGCAGCGTCTTGCGCGGCGGCTCGGGCCACAACTCGTAGCTGAGAATGCCGTCGGCCTCCCAGGCCATGGACTTGACCCTGACCTGCAGTGTTTCGGAAATGCTCATGGTGCTTCCTTCGGTTCTTGCTGTCGGGCGGGGTTCTTCCTGCCGGGGCGTTGTCATTCCGGGCGGAAGCCGGACGACCTGATGATGGGTTCCCACGCCGCCAGCTCTGCGCGCTGGCGGCGGGCCATGTCCGCGGCGTCGAGGAAGTCGGGCACGACCGACAGGCGCTGCATCAGGAAGGTCCCGGTCTCGGGTGCGGACAGGATCTTGCGCAGGGCCTGCTGCATGCGCTCGAGTTCGGCCGGCGGCGTGCGGGCGGGTGCCCACATCGCGGTCCAGCCTTCGGCGAACGGCATGTTCACGCCTTGCTCGGCCATGGTCGGGATCTCGGGGGCCAGCGGCGAGCGTTTGGGACTGAAGATGCCGATCACGCGGACCTTGCCGCTGCGGTGGTACTTCATCATGTCGTCCAGCAGCGTGACGGCCGCCGGCACATGGCCGCCCACCAGGTCGGTGATCATCGGCGGGGTGCCCTTGTAGGGCGCCGCGGTCAGCGCGATACCGGCCGCCCGCGCGAACTGCATGCCGAGGAAATGGTTCTGCCCGCCCAGTCCGGGCGTGCCGAAGGTGGCTTCCGCCGGATGGCTTTTGGCCCAGCGGATGAACTCCTGCGCGTTCTTGCCGGTATCCGGGCGCACGGCCATGCCCAGCGGGTACGACACCAGCCCGGCCACCGGCGCGAAGTCGCGCCACAGGTCCCATTTGAGCTGCTTGCCGAACACCAGGGTCTGGAAGGTCGGCGTCGCGTTGGGGGCGATCATATAGGTCAGGCCATCGGGTTTGGCCGCCATCAGCACATCGGCCGCGATGCGGCCGCCCACGCCGACATGGCTTTCGATGATGACCGGCTGGTCCAGCAGTGCGGGCAGCCGGTCGGCGAAGTAGCGGGCGATCGCGTCGGTGCCGCCGCCGGGCGGCAGCCCAAGCAGGATGCGGATCACCGGTTTGCCCTGCATGCCGGCGTACGCCGCGGGGGCGGCCGGGGCGGCCGGGGCGGCGATGGCGGCACAGGCCGCCAGCAACAGCCGGCGTCGGCGCATGCTTGTCATGCTTGTCTCCGTTTCTCTTTGTCGTAGTGCTTGTCGTAGGCGTGTGCGTTTCAGCCCGCCTGGGTCAGCACGCGCCAGTCGGTGCCGGCGGGCAGCACCCCGCCGACCGATACCGCTTGCGTGTAGTCGAGCTCGGGGTTGTCCGCCAGCGTGGGGGTCTTGCCGGCCATGAACTCGCGCACCGACTTCAGCAGCGCCTGGCGCACGCGCAGCACGGCGCCGTCGGCCGAGCACAGCTGTTCGGTGGTCCGGTCGGCGATCGGGCCCTGCCCCAGGAACATGGCGAAGTCTTCGGTCCCCAGGTGCTGCGGAAAACCGGTGGCGTGGCCGCGGCGCATCAGGTCGCGGTTCTGGCCCCAGTTGTTGTCGGGGCCGCCCGGCGGCAGCGGCGGGAAGTTCCACACGTCCGGCGTGGCCGACATCACCGTCATGCCCAGCGGCCGGTGCGGGTTGAAATGGACGAACCAGGCGCGGTGCGTGACGTCGTCGACCGGCGTCGAGAAGAACACCGTGCCGGGGCCCTTGGCGTCGGGGGCGCAAATGATGCCGTACCACGGCATCACGAAATTGTTGACGCGGGCATAGACCTTGTCGTCGGCCAGGGGGCGGATGGCGGCGTAACGGTAGCCGTAGGGCCGGTCTTCGAACTCCAGCCGTGGCGCCAGGGCCTGCGTCATGTGCAGGCGCTCGTTGCCGGAGCCGGCGGTGATCTGCGTGGTGGACTCGTGCAGCACGCCGACGTGCGAGGAATCCATCGAGGCTTCCACGCCCTGTACCCAGTTGGTCGGCACTTCCTGGCTGGTGACCGAGCGCTGGTCTTCCGGCAGGCTGGTGAAAGGCAGGTCGGGGAACTTCGGTGCTTGCTCGCCCTTGCCCAGCCACACCCAGACGATGCCGCCGCGCTCCTCCACCGCATAGCGGTTGACGCGCACATGCTTGCAGAACTGCGCCTGGTCGCCGGTGTGGTTGGGCGCCTCCACCACCTCGCCGCGGGTGTTGAGCTTCCAGCCGTGGAAGATGCAGCGCAGGCCGTTGTCTTCGTTGCGGCCCATCAGCAGCGAGGTCTTGCGGTGCGGGCACAGCTCGTCGACCACGCCCACGCTGCCGTCGGTCGCGCGGAAGGCCGCGTAGTTGCTGCCCAGCAGGCGCACGCGCACCGGCGCGCCGTCCGCCACCAGCCTGGCCGACGGCACCGCCGGCAGCCAGTAGTGCTGGCGGATCATTTCGCCCATCGGCGCGCCGCCTTCGACGCGGGTGAGCAGGTCGTTGTCTTCGCGGGTCATTGCCATGTCAGCACTCCTCGTCCTTGCGGAAGGCGCGCGAGTAGAGACGGGTGCAGTTGCACTCGAAGATGTTGCGGCGCTGTTCCTCGGTCAGCCAGTCGATGCTTTCGATCACCGGCTTCATGTCGTCGAAATCGCGGCCCGAGACCGGGTCGCGCGCGCTGCCCGTGCCGGGCTTCTCGGTGCCGAACAGCACGTTGTCGGTGCCGGCCACCTTGAGCAGCAGCTCGATTGCCTCGCGCGAGTAGTTGCAGGTGTCGAAGTACAGGTGCCTGAGCTGGTCGTCGAAGCTGGTGGCTTCGCCCTTGCGCACGTTCCACGCGCGGAAGCGGCCCATCTGGTAGGGAATCGCGCCGCCGCCGTGCGCCACCACGATCTTCAGGTCGGGGTACTTGTCGAACACCTTGGCGCCCAGCAGCGAGACGATGGCGATGCTTTCCTCGTTGATGAACTTCAGCGTGTACGACTCGCGCGCGCTGCAGCTGCCCGCGGAGTGGATCAGGCCCGGCACGTCCAGGCGCGTCATGGCGTCGTAGAGCGGATACCAGAACGGGTCACCCAGCCCAGGCGGGGTCGGGCCTTCGCCTTCGGTGGGATCCGGATTGATCAGGCAGCCGACAAAGCCCAGTTCCTTGACGCAGCGTTCCAGCTCGGGCACCGCGCGCAGCGCCG
Organism: Cupriavidus phytohabitans; assembly: GCF_017815025.1. Lineage (NCBI taxonomy): Bacteria > Pseudomonadati > Pseudomonadota > Betaproteobacteria > Burkholderiales > Burkholderiaceae > Cupriavidus > Cupriavidus phytohabitans. The sequence continues at coordinate 32,840 of NZ_JAGIQB010000030.1, read as the reverse complement.
GCGATTCATCCATGTACTGGGGCAGGCCCGCCACGCCACGGAAGCGGTCGGGGAACAACTCGACAAAGCGCGCGATCAGGTCGTTGCAATGGCGCGACCACAGTTCCGTGACGCGGCCGGGCTTGACCGAGTGCATCTGCAGGTAGGGACGCGGGGAAATGAACTGCACGTCGGTGCCGACGTTGTCCATGCTGCGCACCAGCTCCTCGGCCACCTTGCGCACCGATTCATCGGGGATGCGCGGCGTGGTCGAGGGATTGGCGCGGCCGCCGACCAGTTCCGCCATGTAGCGGAAGCTCTCGGGGGGCATGACGATGTGGGCGTGGGAATCGATGATCATGGGTTTCAGCCTTGGGTATCGCTGGCCACCACGGCCAGGCATTCGAGTTGCAGCAACATGCCGTGCTGGAGGTCGTGCACGACGATGTGCCGCGCGGGGCGATCGCGCGGGTCCGGGAAGCGGCGCAGCCATTCGCCGTTGATGGCATCGCGCACGCTGTCGTCCTTCACGTACACGGTGAGCTTGAGCACATCGCCAAGCGAGGCACCGCCGGCATCGAGCACGCACTGCAGGTTGTGGAAGGCGAGCGCGGCCTGCGCGGCGGCATCAGGCGGCAACTCGCCGCTGCGTGCGTCCTTGCCGGCGATCGCCGACGTGCAGATCAGGTTGCCCACGCGCGCGCCGACCGGGATCGGAGCCTTGTGCGCGAGGCCGGGAACATCGAGTGAGCGGAGCGGACGGGTCATGGAGTCCTCTGTCAGGAGATTTCGGCGCCGTGGTCGCCGTCGAAGAAATGGCGGGGAACGGTGGCCAGGAATTCGGAAAAGCCGGTGGTGCCGGCCGGCACGTGCAGCAGCATGGCCTTGCCGGCCTGTGCCTCGTCGCCGGCCTGGATGGCGCGGGCGATCTGCTGGTGGTCGTGCAGCGACCTGGCGATCTGCGCCGGGCTGATGAAGTCGCGCGTGCGATAGCGCTGCAGGCGCCGGCGCGCGTGGCGGATGTGGTCGGCCAGGTAGTCATTGCGGCTGCCGGCATAGATGGCCTCGTGGAACACCACGTTGGCGGCCGCGTATCCGGCGGCGTCGCCGCTGTCGGCGGCCGCCTGGCAGCAGCGCAGGCCTTCGTCGAGGGCCGCCTGCACGGTTCCGTCGATGCGCCGCGCGGCCAGCCTGGCGCTCAGCGATTCCAGTTCTCCCACGTATTCGAGCATCGCCCGCACCTTGGCGATCGACATGCGCGCCACCGTGGCGCCCTGGCGCGGCGACATGCATACCAGCTCGCGCGCGGCCAGTTGCTGCAGCGCCTCGCGCACCGGCGTGCGCGACACGCCGAAGCGGTCGGCCAGTGCGCGCTCGTCCAGCAGCGCGCCCGGCGGCAGCACACCCTTCTCGATTTCGTCCTCGAGCGTGGCCCGGATGTCGTTGGCCAGGCCGGCACGCGCCGGCGCATCAGCGGCGGCGGTGCCATGGCCTGCCGCCGGGGCGGGCAAGTGTGGGTGGAGTGCGTGCGAAGTCATTGGTGTTTCTGCCGGTCGGCGCAAAGCAAGTCTGGTTGCGAAAAAATATACAACACATGATTTGTGGTATGCAAATAAAGATTTCAGGCATTCTGCTTCGGTGGGCCCGATACGCCGCTGGCAACGCCCTGGCGCCATGCCCGCCGGCGGGCGCCCGCGCCGCCTCCACCACCTGCCGTGGCGGCGCGGCATCGCCGCCAATGCCTTTGCTGGCGCGGAAAAGGCGTCCTAATCTGTTGCTGCGGGAGAGGCCCGGCGTGCTGTGTCTTCGGCGCCGCGCCGTCCGCGGGCCGGCAATCTTCGCCTAGGGAAAACACCAACCAAAGAATGCCAAGAATTTTATGTGGTGTGTTGAAATTGGTATTCTGGTATGCCAGAATGAACTCAACGAACCTGATTCACGAACCAACCACGGCTGCGTGGGGCCTGCACGGCCCGGGCCGCAACATCCAACAGGAAGCTGCAATTCCATGAACAGTCCCACTCCCGTCCCTGCATCCGAGCTGGTGCCGGTGGATCGCATCCTGAAGCCGCGTTCGATCGCCATCGTCGGCGCCTCGGCGGATCCGAGGTCGTTCGGCGGCTTCGTGCTCGATAACCTGGAGCGCTTCGGCTATGCCGGCGCCATCCACCTGGTCAGCCGCAGCAGCACCGAGATCAACGGCCGCGCCTGCGTGAAGACCGTGGATGAACTGCCGGAGGGCATCGACCTGGCCGTGCTGGCCATTCCCGAGGCCGGCGTGCTGGATGCGGTGCGCACGCTGGCCGCCCGCCGTGCCAGCGCGGCGGTGTTGTTTGCCTCGGGCTATGCCGAGACCGGCGACGAAGGCCGCGCGAAGCAGGAGGAACTGGCTGCCGCCGCGCGTACGGCCGGCATCATGCTGCTGGGCCCCAACTGCATGGGCTTCACCAACTTCGAGGCCGGCGTGCCGGTCACCTTCGAGCCGGTACAGCCGTATCCCTGCGGCGGCCGGCCCGGCATCGGCGTGGTGGCGCAGAGCGGCGCCATGGCGGCCAACCTGCGCGATGCCTTTATCGGCCGCGGGCTGCCGATGACGGCCACGGTATCCACGGGCAACGAGGCGTCGGTCGGCATCGAGGATGTGCTGTCGTATTACATCGCCGATCCGCAGACGCGCGTCATCGCGGTCTACGCCGAGCAGGTGCGCAGGCCGGGCCTGTTCCTGCAACTGGCGCGCGCAGCCCGCGCCGCCGGCAAGCCCGTGGTGATGCTGATGCCGGGCCGCAGCGCCCGGGCGCGCGAGGCGGCGCAGTCGCATACCGGCGCGCTGGCCGGCGACCACGCCACGGCGTCGGTGCTGCTGGCGCGCGAGGCGGTGGTGCTGGTCGACTCGCTCGACGAACTGTTCGACACGGCAGCGATCCTGCTGCGTTTTCCGGTCCCGCCCAGCGGCGGGCCGGCCTTTATGACCGGATCGGGCGCGATGAAGAACATCGCGCTCGACTTCTGCGACGGCCTCGGCCTGGACCTGCCCGCGCTGACCGCGCCGACCACGCAGCGCCTGACCGGGATGCTGCCGGGCTACGCCGTCGCCGAGAATCCACTGGACTACACCACCATCGGCGTGCGCCAGCCCGGCCTGATCGGCGACATCCTGCTTACCATGCTGGCCGATCCCAACGTCGGCAGCATCGTGCTGAGCATTCCGGCCGGCCCGCAGGTGGCCCAGCGCGACAAGGCCGAGCACATCGTGCCGGCGCTGGCCCGCGCGGACAAGCCGGCGGTGCTGGTGGTGACCGGCGACAGCGGACCGATCGAACCGTTCTTCGTGGAGGCGATCCGCGCCAGCGGCGTGCCGTTCTTCCGTTCGCCAGACCGCGCGCTGCGCGCGCTGGCGCGGGTGGCCGCCTACGGCGAGGCGCTGCAGCGTGCGGATCGTGCCACGCAGGGTGCGCCACGCGCGCTGCCGCTGCCCGGCCCAGTGCCGCCGTCGGGTGTGTTTGCCGAGTACCAGGGCAAAGCCTGGCTGGCCGGCGCCGGACTGCCGGTGCCGCAAGGTGGCCTCGCCGCCAGCGCCGATGAAGCCGTCGCGGTGGCCGCGCGCATTGGCTATCCCGTGGTGATCAAGGCGCAGGCCAGCGAGCTGCCGCACAAGAGCGACGTCGGCGGCGTGATCGTCGGACTGGCGGACGAGGCGGCCTTGCGTGCCGGCTGGCAGCAGCTGCACGACAACATCGGCAAGCACCGTCCCGGCGTGCGCCTGGATGGCGTGCTGGTCGAGGCCATGGGCCCGCGCGGGCTCGAGCTGGTGGTCGGCGCGCGGCGCGATGCCGACTGGGGGCCGGTGGTACTGGTGGGCCTGGGCGGAGTCTGGATCGAGGCGCTGAAGGACGTGCGCCTGCTGCCGGCCGACCTCGCGGAGGCCGACATCCTGCAGGAACTTGGCCGGCTGAAGGCGGCATCGCTGCTGCGCGGCATCCGCGGCGCGGCAGCGGTCGACACCGCGGCCATTGCCAGGGTGGTTGCGCTGATCGGCGAGCAGATGCGGGCCAATCCCGAGATTGCGGAGATCGACATCAATCCGCTGGTGGCCTATCCCGATCGCGTGCTGGCGCTGGATGCGCTGGTCGTCCTGCAGCCGCAGGCGGTCCTCCTGAAGCCGCAGGCATGAGGCAAGCACCATGAGACTGACTTTTTCCCCCGCAGAAGAGGCCTTTCGCCAGGAAGTGCGCGCCTTCGTGAAGGAACACCTGCCTGCCGGCATCAAGCGCAAGGTCGAACTCGGCCTGCGGCTCGAACATGCCGACTACGTGACCTGGTTCCGCATCCTGGAAGCGCGCGGCTGGCTGACGCCGGGCTGGCCGGTCGAGCACGGCGGCCCGGGCTGGACCCACGTGCAGCGCTACCTCTTCGATGAAGAGACCATGCTCGGCGGCGCGCCGCGCATCATCGCCAGCGGTATCCAGATGCTGGGACCGGTGCTGATTGCCTTCGGCACGCCCGAGCAAAAGGCCAGGTACCTGCCCGACATCCGGCAAAGCAACACCTGGTGGGCGCAGGGGTTTTCCGAGCCGGGCGCCGGTTCGGACCTGGCGGCGGTGCGCACGACCGCCGTGCTGGAGCCCGACGGCAAGCATTTCGTCGTGAACGGTCACAAGGTGTGGACCTCCTACGCGCACTGGTGCTCGATGATGTTCGCGCTGGTGCGCACCGATCCGGATGCCGCCAAGCCGCAGGAGGGCATCTCCTTCCTGCTGATCGACATGAAATCGCCCGGCGTGGATGTGCGCCCGATCCGCATGCTCGAAGGCGGCACCGACCTGAACGAGTGCTACCTGGACAACGTGCGCGTGCCGGTCGGGAACCTGGTCGGCGAGTTGCACAAGGGCTGGTCCTACGGCAAGTACCTGCTCGGCCATGAGCGCACCGGCATCGCCGGCATCGGGTCGTGCAAGCAGCAGCTAGAGCGGGCACGCACGCTGGCCGTACAGCAGGGACTTGAGCACGACGCGGTGCTGCAAGCGCGCCTCGCGCAGTTCGAGATCGAGCTGCTGGCGCTGGAATTCACCGCGTTGCGCCTGCTGAGCCCGAACCAGCAAAGCCGCGTGCCGGCCGTCGAGGCCTCGATGCTGAAGGTGCGCGGCACCGAATTGCGCCAGGCCATCTATGAGCTGCTGGTGGAGATCGCCGGCCCGCATGCGGTGCCGTTCGACGAAGGCGCGCTGCTGGGCGAGGGCGGTGATGGCGGCGATGGCGCTGACGCAGCCAGTCCGCCGGAGCTCGCCGCGCTGGCGGCCAACTACCTCGATGCGCGCAAGCTGTCGATCTACGGCGGCGTCAATGAAGTGCAGCGCAACCTGATCAGCAAGGCCTTCCTTTCGGCCTGACACCGTACCCGACCATGGATTTTTCTCTTAGCGACGAACACCTGGCGCTGCGCGATGCGGTGCGCCGATTCTGCGACGGCGAGTATCCCGCCCACCGGCGCGGCGAGGCCGAGCCGGCCGGACTGGCCGCCACGCGCTGGGCCGGCATGGCCGATCTGGGCCTGCTCGGGCTGCCGCTGGCCGACGATGTCGGCGGCAGTGCACAGGGCCCCGTGGAAATGATGCTGGTGGCGCAGGAACTCGGCCGCGCGCTTGGTGGCGCGGGCTGGCTCTCCAGCGTGGTGCTGGCCGGCCAGTTGCTGGACGAGTCCGGCAGCCAGGCCCAGCGCCAACGCTGGCTGCCGGCGCTGGCTGCCGGAAAAGCGCGCATGACGCTGGCATGCAGTGAAGCCGATGCGCGCTATGACCTGTCCCGCGTCGCCACGCTGGCGCGGCGCGAAGGCGCGGGCTGGGTGCTGGACGGCACCAAGACCCTGGTGCTGGAGGCCGGCAGCGCGGACGTGTTCCTGGTTGTCGCGCGTACCGCCGGCGATGCCGACGACGATTCCGACGACGATTCCGGCCTCTCGCTCTTTCTGGTCGAGGCGGGCGCGTCCGGCCTTTCGCTGAAGGAATTCAGCACGCTCGACGGGCGCCGCGCCGCGCACCTCACGCTGCGTGGCGTGCGCGTAGCGGCCGATGCCCTGGTGGGAGAGGCCGGCGCCGCGCTGCCGCTGGTCGAAGCCGCCACCGACCGCGCCAGCGCCATGCTGTGCGCGGAGGCGGTGGGCGCGCTGGAGGTGCTGATCGACCTGACCGCCGAACAGCTCAAGACCCGCAAGCAGTTCGGTACCACGCTGGCCAAGTTCCAGGTGCTGCAGCACCGCATCGCCGACATGCTGATCGCGCTGGAGCAGTGCAAGTCGATGGCCTGCGCGGCCGCGGTGGCGGTGCTGGAAGGCGAGCCGGCGCAACGCCGCCGGCTGGTATCCGCGGCCAAGGTGCTGGCCGGCCAGGCTGGCCGCCAGCTCGGGCAATGGGCCATCCAGATGCACGGTGCCATGGGCATGACCGACGAATGCCGCGTGGGGCACTACGCCAAGCGGCTGATGGTGATCAACCAGCTGTTCGGCGACGTCTCGCACCACCTGCGCCGCTTCGGCGGACAAGCATAGCCGCGCGGACCGCGCATCCATAAAGATAAAAGGAGACAACGCATGGCCATTTTCAAGACCCTCAGGACGGTGTGCTGCGCGCTGGCGCTGGGCTTTACGCTGGCGGCCCACGCCCAGGACAAGCAGCCGATCCGGCTGCTGGTTGGCTTTCCGCCGGGCGGCTCCACCGATACCGTTGCCCGCGTGCTGGCCGACAAGCTGCAAGGCGTGCTCGGCCAGGTGGTGATCGTCGACAACAAGCCTGGCGCGGGCGGGCGCATCGCCACCGGCATGCTCAAGCACAGCGCCCCCGATGGACTGACCTACATGGTGGCGCCGAATGCCACCGCGATCTTCCCGACGCTGCTCTATCCGCCGGCAACGCTCAAGTACGACCTGCTGACCGACCTGAGCCCCGTCGCCGTGGTGATTTCCTACCCGCTGGCGCTGGTGGTGAGCAGCCAGACCGGCGTGAGCAACGTCAAGGAATACGTGGCCTGGCTCAAGGCCCACCCCAAGGAGGCCGTGTTCGGCAGCGCCGGCCTTGGCGGCCAGACGCACTTTACCGGGCTGCAGTTCGGCAAGGCAGCCGGCGTGCCGCTCAACGTGGTGCCGTACAAGGGCAACGGGCCGCTGGCGACAGACCTGATCGGCGGCCAGCTCGCCGCCGCGGTGATGACCGCCGGCGACATCCTGCCGCACGCGCGCGGCGGCAAGGTGCGCATCATCGGCGTGTTCAGCGCCAGGCGCTCGCCGCTGCTGCCCGATGTGCCCACGGTGGCCGAGCAGGGCGTCAAGGTGGATTCCGGCGAAGCCTGGACCGGCGTCTGGGCGCCGGCGAAGACGCCCAGGGCCGAACTCGAACGCATGCAGGCAGCGCTCGGCAAGGTGCTGGCCATGCCCGACGTGCGCAGCATGCTGGAAGAAAAGGCGGTGCTGCAGCCGGACTACCGCGACGCCGCGGACCTGGACCGCCTGCAGCGCAAAGAGCTGGCCTACTGGGGCCCCGTCATCAAGGCCAGCGGCTTCAAGCCAGAACAGTGACCCCTCCATCCATCCCGCTATGACTCTGAACGGATCCGCATACATCGTGGGGGCCTACGAGCACCCCACCCGCAAGGCCGACGATCTTTCCGTGGCCCGCCTGCACGCCGACGTCGCCCTCGGGGCGCTGGCCGATGCCGGCCTCTCGGCAAGCGACATCGACGGCTACTTCTGCGCCGGCGACGCACCCGGCCTCGGCACCACCACCATCGTCGAATACCTCGGCCTGCGCCCGCGGCACGTCGATTCCACCGAATGCGGCGGCTCGGCGCCGATCCTGCACGTGGCCCACGCCGCCGAGGCGATTGCCGCGGGCCGCTGCAACGTGGCGCTGATCACGCTGGCCGGGCGTCCCCGCGCGGCGGGCGCGGCGCTCTCGCTCAAGGCGCCGGACCCGGACGCGCCCGAGCTGGCGTTCGAGCTGCCGTTCGGTCCGGCCACGCAGAACCTGTATGGGCTGGTGGCACGGCGCCACATGCACGAGTTCGGCACCACCAGCGAGCAGCTGGCGTGGATCAAGGTCGCCGCCTCGCACCACGCCCAGCACAACCCGCACGCGATGCTGCGCAATGTGGTGACGGTCGAAGACGTGGTGAATTCGCCCATGGTCTCCGATCCTCTGCACCGGCTCGACTGCTGCGTGATGAGCGACGGCGGCGGTGCCCTGATCGTGGCGCGTCCCGAGATTGCCCGGCAGCTCAGGCGCCCGCTGGTCAAGGTGAAGGGCACCGGCGAGGCGCCCAAGCACGCCATGGGCGGCAAGATCGACCTGACCTGGTCCGCGACGGCGTGGTCCGGCCCCGCGGCATTCGCCGAAGCCGGGGTGACGCCAGCCGACATCAAGTACGCGTCGCTCTACGACAGCTTCACCATCACCGTGCTGATGCAGCTGGAAGACCTCGGCTTCTGCAAGAAGGGAGAGGGCGGGAAATTCGTCGCCGACGGCGGCCTGATCTCCGGCGTGGGCAAGCTGCCCTTCAACACCGACGGCGGCGGGCTGTGCAACAACCACCCGGCCAATCGCGGCGGCGTCACCAAGGTGATCGAGGCCGTCCGCCAGCTGCGCGGCGAAGCGCATCCCGCCGTGCAGGTCAAGGACTGCGACCTGGCGCTGGCCAGCGGCATCGGCGGCGCGCTCGCCTCGCGCCATACCGCGGCCACGCTCATCCTGGAAAGGGTTTGAAACCATGAGCACCACTACTACCACCAGCACCACCAACACCGCCGCGCGCAAGATCCCCGCGCCGCGCACGCTGCCGGAAAGCCTCCCATTCTGGGAGGCCGCCGGCCAGGGCCGCCTGCTGGTCAAGTTCTGCCTGGACTGCGGCGAGGCACATCACTACCCGCGCGACATCTGTCCGCACTGCCAGTCCCTGCGCACCGAATGGCGCGAGGCCAGCGGCCGGGGCACGGTCTATTCGCACAGCACCATGGGGCGGGCCGAGGCGGCCTACACGCTGGCCTTCATCCAGCTGGACGAGGGCGTGACCATGATGAGCAATCTGGTGGACTGCGATCCGCGCGAGGTGGCCATCGGCCAGCGCGTGCGGGTGGTGTTCAAGCCCAGCGACGGCGGCTACGCGGTGCCCATGTTCACGCCGGCATGACCTGAGAGAGTTGAAGATGGAAGACAACGCAACCAACCCGCGCCAGTCGGAACCGAAGCGCCACGGACCTTTGTCGCGCTTCACCGTGATCGACGCCTCGCGCGTGCGGGCCGGCCCTACCGCGGTGCGGCTGTTCGCCGACATGGGCGCGCGCGTGATCAAGCTGGAGATCCCGCCCGGCGCAGCCGGCGGCGACGACATGATCGGCGGGCGCGACCACAACCGTGCCGACTACGAGAACCTGCATCGCAACAAGGAAAGCCTGACGCTCAACATGAAGTCGCCGCAGGGCGTGGCGATCCTGCATGACCTGGTCAGGCGCGCCGATGTCTTTATCGAGAACTACCGGCCGGACGTGAAGCATCGCCTTGGCATCGGCCCCGATGCGCTGCGCGAGATCAATCCGCGCCTGGTCTACGCCAGCATCTCCGGCTTCGGCCAGGACGGTCCCTATGCGGGCTGGCCCGGCTTCGATTCCATCGCCCAGGGCATGGGCGGCCTGATGAGCGTGACCGGCAAGCCGGGCGAAGGGCCGATGCGGGTGGGCATCCCCATTGCCGACCTGTGCGCCGGGCATTTCTGCGCCATGGGCATCCTGACCGCGCTGCTCGAACGCGAAGCTTCGGGCCAGGGGCAGTGGGTGCAGACCTCGCTGCTGGAAGCGCAGATCGCCATGCTGGACTTCCAGGCCGCGCAATGGCTGATCGACGGCAAGGTGCCGGCGCAGAGCGGCAACGAGCATCCGCTTACCGTGCCCACGGGCGTGTTCGCCACGCAGGACGGCTACCTCAATATCGCCGCGATCGGCCAGACCATGTGGAAGCGGCTGTGCGAGGCACTCGAAGTGCCGCATCTCGTTGATGAGCCGGGCATGGGCTCGGACCCGGAACGCGTGCGCAACCGCGACGCGGTCAATGCGGCGATCGAGGCCGCGCTGCGCGGGCGTACCACCGCGGAGTGGACCGAGCGCCTGCTCAAGGCCGGCGTGCCGTGCGGGCCGATCCACAGCATCGACCAGGTATTCGCCGACGCGCAAGTGCGCCACCTGGGCATGGCATGGCCGATGCGGCATGCGGAACTCGGCGACGTCTCGCTGGTGGGCCAGCCCATGCGCCTGTCGCGCTATCCGCGCGAAGCGCCGCCGCGCATGGCGCCCGAGCAGGGCGGCGATACCGACACCATCCTCGCGGAGCTTGGCTACAGCGCGGCGCGCATCGCCGAACTGCGCGCGGCATACATCGTTTGATCGAAGGACATTCCCATGGCAAAGATCGTTGCCGCATTCGGCTCTTCCCACAGCATCATGCTGGCCGCCCAGCGCGAGGACTGGCAATACGGCTTCCCGCAGGTCGATCCCAAGAACCCGTATTACTTTGACCGCGCAGGCGAGCCCACCACCTACGAGAAGCTGCTTGCCGCGGCGCCGGCCGAGGCCGAGGCCATGGTCACGCCCGACCGCATGGGCGAACGCTACGACCGTGCCGAGGCCGCCATGGACGAGCTGCGCGCGCGCATCCGCGCCGCGCGGCTGGACGTGCTGCTGGTGGTGGGGGACGACCAGACCGAGCTGTTCCGTACCACCAACAACCCGGCCTTCGCGATCTACTACGGCGACACCATTCGTAATGCCAAGCGCGACACGGGCGCGAACGACGGCTGGTACAAGAAGGCCCGCATGGCGCGCCAGGAGCCGGAGGCCGACCGCGACTACCCCGTGCATGCGCCGCTGGCGCGCTGGCTGATCCGCGCGCTGTGCGACCGCGATTTCGACATCACCGCCATGGACGGCCTGGAGCGCGGGCAGTTCGAGGGCCATGCGTTCTCGTTCATCCACCGCCGCTACCTGCAGGACATCGACCTGCCCGTGGTGCCGATAGTGCCGGTGATCGTCAACACCTTCGACCCGCCCAACCAGCCCACGCCACGGCGCTGCATCCAGCTCGGCGCCGCGCTGCGCGAGCTGATCGCGGGCTATCCGGAAGACCTGCGCGTGGGCGTGCTGGCCTCCGGTGGCCTGAGCCACTTCGTGGTCGATGAAGCGCTGGACGAAGCCATCATCGCCGCGATCCGCAACAAGGACACCGCCTTCCTGGCTTCGCTCGATCCGAAGCAGCTGCAGGCCGGCAGCTCAGAGATCCGCAACTGGCTGATCGCGGTGGAAGCGGTGCGCGAGCTGGACCTGGAATGGGTCAGCTACGTGCCGGGCTACCGAACCCCCGCGCTGACCGGCACCGGGCTGTGCTTTGCCGCCTGGCGCACGCTGGCCTGAGGCGTACCGCATCCCGCAAGACAAGACAAGACAAGACAAGACAAGACAAGGCAAGACGACACCATGACCCAACCTGATTCCTACGTACAGCGCCTGCGCCGGCTCGATTGCTGCGCCGTCTCGGACGCACTCGACAAGCTGCAACTGCCCGGCGTGGTCACGGGCCTGCCGCAGCGCAGCGGCGCCGGCCGCATTGCCGGGCGCGCCATCACCGTCAAGCTCGGCACCGGCGCGCCCCCGGCGGGCCCGGTGCGGCACCTGGGCTGCACCGCCATCGAAGCGGCCGGCCCCGACCACATCATCGTGGTCGAGCAGCGCAGCGGCGTCGAAGCCGGCAGCTGGGGCGGCCTGCTGTCGCTGGGCGCCAAGGTGCGCGGCGTGGCCGGCGTGGTCGCCGACGGCCCGGTGCGCGATATCGACGAGGCCATTGCGTTCGACTTCCCGGTGTTCAGCCGGGGCCTGACGTCCTTCACCGCACGTGGCCGCGTGGTGGAGAAGGGCACCAACGTACCGGTCGAGATCGCGGACGTGACCGTGGCCGGCGGCGACTACGTGCTTGCCGACCGCAGCGCGGTGATCTTCATCGCGGCGCGCGATATCGAGCGCGTGCTCGACACCGCCGAGGCCATCGTCCTCAAGGAGTCCGCGATGTCGAAGGCCATCCTGGCCGGCACGCCGATCGGGCAGGTGATGGGCGGCAACTACGAACACATGCTGAAGGACTGAAGACCATGAGCGAATCAACGGACATCAACGTGGGCCGCGCGGCGCGGCTCGATACCGCCACCCTGAGCGACGCGCTCGACAAGCTCGGCATCGCCGGGCAGTGCTACCGCATCAAGCCGCGCGGCGACAGTTTCGCCATGGCGGGGCGCGCCTGGACGCTGCTGTATGGCCCGGCCGCCAACCCGCCGGGCACGGTGGGCGACTACATCGACGACGTGCCGCCGGGCAGCGTGCTGGTGCTTGACAACGGCGGGCGCGACAACGCCACCGTGTGGGGCGACATCCTCACCGAGATCGCGCACCGCCGCGGCATCGCCGGCACCGTGATCGACGGCGTGTGCCGCGACGTGGCGCTGTGCCGCCAGCTCGGCTACCCGGTCTTCAGCAAGGACCACTGGATGCGCACCGGCAAGGACCGCGTGCAGGTGGAAGCCACCAATATCCCCGTCAATATCGGCGACGCGCGCGTGCAGCCCGGCGACATCGTGCGCGGCGATGCCGACGGCGTGGTGGTGATCCCGCGCGAGCATGAAGCGGCGGTGCTGGACACGGCCGAGGCCGTCGAGCACGCCGAGAACGCGATCCGCGAAGCCGTGCGCGGCGGCATGCGGCTGGACGAGGCGCGCCGCCAGTTCCGCTATCACCAGCTGCAGACGAAGGGGGCATGAGCATGAAGGAACATGACGCAGCCAGCACCACGCGTGCTGATTTCGAGCGCGTGCCGGCGGAGGTCGCCGCGGCCGCTGCAACGCTGCCAACCGCTACGCTGCACGAGGCCGGCGGCAAGATCGGCGTGCTGCCGCCGGGGATCAAGCCGGTGGCGTCCCGCTTCCGCCTGTGCGGGCCGGCGCTGACCGTGCACTCGCCCGGCGGCGACAACCTGTGGCTGCATCGCGCCATCGAAGCCGCGCGTCCTGGCGATGTGCTGGTGGTCCATGTCGGCGGTGCCTACGAGCATGGCTATTGGGGCGAGATCATGACCACCGCCGCCAAGGTGAAGGGCCTGGCGGGGCTGGTGATCGACGGCTGCGTGCGCGATGGCGTGCTGCTCGACGAGATCGGCTTCCCCGTCTTTGCGCGCGGCCTGTGCATACGCGGCACGGGCAAGGACTATGGCGCCATCGGCTGGCTCAACGAGCCGGTGCTGTTCGGCGAAACCCGCGTGGAAGCCGGCGACCTGATCGTGGGCGACGCGGACGGCGTGGTGGTGGTGCCGCGGCGGAGCGCGGCCGACGTGGTGGCGCGCGCGCAGCAGCGCGAAGCCGCCGAAGCGGCGATTCTCGGCCGCGTGCGCGCGGGCGAATCGACCATGCAGATCTATGGCTTCCACTGACGGCATGAACAAGGCGAGCGCGCCGGGGCAGCCGCCCGCCCTCGTTATCGACGGTGCGGTGGCGGTCATCACGCTGCGCCGGCCCGAGGTTGCGAACCGCCTCGAGCCGGAAGACCTCGACCTGATGCGCGAGCACATCGCCGCCGTCAATGCCCGCGACGAAGTGCTGGTGCTGCGGATCGAGGCACAGGGCAAGCATTTTTGCAGCGGCTTCAATATCGGCAAGGCAGGCGGCAGCGATGCCGGCGAGCGCTTCGAAGCGCTCGCCAACGCGCTCGAAGCGGCGCGGCCCGTCACCATCGCGGTGATCCAGGGCGGACTCTACGGCGGCGCGTCCGATCTCGCGCTGGCCTGCGATTTCCGGCTGGGCGCGCAGGGCGTCGACATGTTCGTGCCGGCGGCGCGGCTGGGGCTGCTGTTCTACCGCGGCGGGCTCGAGCGCTATGTGGCGCGGCTGGGCCTGGCCACCGCCAAGCGCGTGCTGCTGGCTGTCGACAAACTCGATGCGGCGCAACTGCAGGCATGCGGCTTCCTCGACCACCTGGCCTCCGATCCGCAGGCGCTGCGGGCGCAGGCCGCTGCGCTGAGCGAAAAGCTGGCCGGCATGGCGCCGCTGGCCCTGCTGGGCATGAAGAAATACCTGAACCGGATCGCGGCCGGCACGCTCGACCCGGCGGAGATTGCCGCCGATATTGCGCGCGCCGAGGCGTCCGAAGACCTGCGCGAAGGCTCGCGTGCCTGGCTGGAAAAGCGCGCACCGCGCTTTCGCGGCTGCTGAGAAGAGAGGATCGGGAATGACATCGTCGATGACGCCGGTTGATATGGCCTCGGACAACTACTTCGCCAGGATGCAGCGCGGACAGGTGCCGCCGCCGCCCATCTGTGAATTGCTTGGCGGCAGCATCGGCGCGGTTGACCTGCAGGCGGGAACCCTGGAATCCGCCTATCACGCCACGCCGGCTTTCCTGAACCCGGCCGGCCAGGTCCAGGGCGGCATGCTGGGAGCGATGCTCGACGACGTGACTGCCATGTTGGTGACGGCCACGCTGGGCGAGGAGGAATTCTGCGCAACGCTGAACCTCAACCTCTCCTTCCTGCGGCCGGCCAGGACCGGCGTGCTGCTCGGACGCGCCAGGCTGGAGCGACGCGGCAGGAACGTCTGCCACGTCGCGGCGGAGCTGCTGCAGGACGGCCGGGCGGTCGCCACCGCGACGGCAACCTGCATGGTCGTCAGCCGGGTATCTGGCTGACCGGTGCGCGCGGAATGCGGATCCCGGTATGAGCCGGCGCTGCCAGGCCGCCGCCCCCGGCATTCAGCGCTTGCCGCCGGCTTGCGCGGCGAACGTCCGCCATTCCCGGAACACGGCATCGAGGCAAGCCGCGGTCGCGCAGCTGTCGCGCTTCCTGCGGAACGCGGAGATGTCCGCCTCGGTGATCGTGCCGGCCTTGAGCTGCCGCTGCTGGTCGGCATGGATGCGCTGGTAGCCCATCGAAAACAGCGCCGACTCGCAGATGAGCCGCTGCGATGGCACGCGGCCGGCCGGCGCAGTTGACGGGTCGCAGTCGATATCGGTGGCGGCATGGGCTGCGCCGGCGAGTGCAAGGGCAACGGCGCCGATGCAGCAGTGCATAAGGCGGAAGCGGAAGAAGCGGGTCATGACGACTTATGCAGCGGCGCGGGCCGACGGCGCCGTGGTGCCGAACTGCTTGCGGTAGGCGGATGGCGAAATGGCAAAGGTCTGGGCAAAGTGCTGGCGCAACGAAACCGCCGAGCCGAACCCGACCAGTCCGGCAATCACGTCGACGCTCTTGCTGGTGGTCTCCAGCAGCCGCTGCGCCGCGGTGAGCCGGTGGTTCAGCAGCCACTGCGTCACCGTGGTGCCGGTCTTGGCCTTGAAGCGCCGGGTGAAATTGCGCCGGCTCATGCCTGCCTTGTCGGCCAGCAGGTCCAGCGTCAGCGGCTGTTCCAGGTGCTCGATGGCCCAGTCGAGCGTGGTGCTCAGCTTGTCGGCACCCGCGGTCTGCGGCAGCGGCTGCTCGATGTACTGCGCCTGCCCGCCATGCCGGTGCGGCGCCACCACCATGCGGCGCGCCACGCGGTTCGCGACGTCCGCGCCATGGTCGCGGCGCACCAGGTGCAGGCAGCAGTCCAGCGCGGCGGCGGTGCCGGCCGAGGTCAGGATGCTGCCATCGTCGATGTAGAGCGAACGGCGATCGAGCCGGACCCTGGGATAGCGCGCGGCAAAGTCATCGGCCCAGACCCAGTGGGTGGCCGCCGGCCGGCCGTCGAGCAGGCCGGCCTCGGCGACCACGAAGGTGCCCAGGCACAGCCCGGCGATGCGCGCGCCGCGGGCGCTGGCGGCCTGCAGCGCCGCCAGCAAGGCCGGTGACGGACGTTCCGCGGGGTCGCGCCAGGCCGGCATGATCACGGTATCGGCCTGTTCGAGCGCGGACAGGTCGTGCTCGACCTCGATGCGGAAGCCCGACATGGTCCGGATCAGGCCGGTCTGCTCGCCACAGATCAGCAGCCGGTAGCGCGGCACGCCCAGCATGGCGAGATCGTCGCCGAACACGATGCAGGGCACCGACAGGTGGAACGGGCTGATGCCTTCGAAGGCAATCACGGCGACGGTGTGCATCGCTTCCTCGCAAGCAGGGGCGTCTGAAGTTGGCCCGATTCTAGCGGATGTTGTCCATCGGGACGCTTTCGGGTCGGCGGCGGTCGATGGAAACTGCGTGCAGCGATGTGGCCGCGGCGGCTGTCCCGCCAGGCAAGCGCGCTCTCCTTCCCATCACGACGAGGACAACGATGACACACCCGACGATCCGCACCCTGGCCGGCGCCAGCGCCCCGACCGCGATCGCAGCCGCCAGCACGGCGCTGCTGGTGATCGATTTCCAGAACGAGTACTTCGACGGCAAGCTGCCGATCCCGGACGGCGCGGCCGCGCTCGGCAACGCCCGGCGCCTGGTCGCGCATGCGGACGCCGCCGGCATTCCCGTCGTCCACGTCCAGCACCTGGCGCCGGCGGGCAGCCCCGTCTTTGCGGAGCAGGGCGCCAGCGCGGAGTTCCACCAGGACCTGCGTCCCGCGGGCCACCACACGGTGGTGCGGAAGACTTCGGTCAGCGTGTTTCCCACCACCGACCTGGACCAGCGCCTCAAGGCCGCCGGCATCAAGACGCTGGTCATCACCGGTCTGATGACGCACGCCTGCGTCGCGGGCGCCGCGCGCGATGCGGTGCCGCTGGGCTATGGCGTGATCGTGGCGGAAGACGCCTGCGCGACGCGCGACCTGGACCGGCCCGGCGGCGTGGTGCGGCATCGTGACCTGCACCAGGCTGCGCTGGCGAGTATCGAAGACACGTTCGGGGACGTGCTGACGACGGAGCAGGTGCTCAAGCTGCCGGTGGTCTGACAGCGGGGGACGCGCGCTCGCCCGCTGACGCCGTGCGCCTGCAGGACTACGGTTGCCCCTTGGCCAGCCGCATCGGATCCACCAGGCGGTCGAACGCCTCGCCGCTCAGCAATCCCAGCGCGATCGCCGCTTCCCGCGGCGAGATGCCTTGCGCCAGCGAGTGCCTGGTGATCTGCGCCGCCCGGTCATAGCCCAGCACCGGGTTGAGCGCGGTGACCGCCAGCAGCGGGTTGTCCAGGTTGCGCGCCAGCCGTTCAGGGTTGACCGCCAGCCCCTGCACCAGCCGCAGGGCGAAGACGCGTGCGCCGTCCGCCATCACGCGTATCGACTGCAGCACGTTGTAGATCAGCACCGGCTTGGCCACGTTCAGCTCGAAGCTGCCGGAGGCGCCCGCCATGGTCACGGTGACGTGGTTGCCGGCCACCTGCATGGCGGCCTGCGCCACGACCTCGGCGATGGTCGGATTGCGCTTGCCGGGCATGATCGACGAGGTCAGGCCATCGTCCGGCAGCACCAGCTCGCCCAGCCCGCAGCGCGGGCCCGAGCCCAGCCAGCGCAGGTCGTTGGCGATCTTGGTGAAGGAGACGGCAACCACGTTGAGCACGCCCGAGAGCTCGACCAGTGCATCGTGCGCGGCCATGCCCTCGACCTTGCAGGGATTGGCGCGGAAGGCCTGGCCGGTCAGCTGGCTGGCTTCCTCGCAAAAGGCCTCGGCGAAGCCCGCCGGCGCGTTCAGGCCGGTGCCGGCCGCGGTACCGCCCTGCGGCAGCACCAGCAGGCGCGGCAGGGTGCCGCGTACGCGCCCGATGGCGTTGTCGAGCTGCGCGGCAAAGCCGTCGAACGCCTGCCCCATGGTCATGGGCACGGCATCCATCAGGTGCGTGCGCGCGATTTTGAGCACATCGGCAAAGGCCCGGGCGCGCTCGCGCAGGGCGTCGCGCAGCAGCGCCAGGGCGGGCAGCAGCCGGTCTTCCAGCTCCAGCACCGCGCTCAGGTGCATGACCGTCGGGAAGCTGTCGTTGGAAGACTGCGACGCGTTGACATGGTCGTTCGGGTGCACCGGCGCGCGCGTGCCCAGCGGCTGGCCAAGCCGCTCGTTGGCGCGGTTGGCGATGACCTCGTTGGCGTTCATGTTGGTCTGCGTGCCCGAGCCGGTCTGCCAGATCGTCAGCGGGAAATGGCTGTCGAAGCGGCCGCGGCGCAGCTCGTCGGCGGCGGCGACGATTGCCTCGGCGATGGCGGTGTCGAGCACGCCGCAACGCAGGTTGGCCCGGGCCGCCGCCATCTTGTGGACGCCGAAGGCATGGAGCAGGCAGTCGGGAAAGCGCTCTTCGCCGACGTCAAAGATCGCCAGTGCCCGCTGCGTCTGGGCGCCCCAGTAGCGGTCGGCGGGGATGTCGACCGGCCCGAAGGCGTCGTTCTCTACGCGGTATGCCGTCATGGCGCTCAGTCCAATGAGATATTGGCCTTGGCCGCCACTGCCTTCCAGCGCGTGATCTCTGCCTGGGTGTGCTTGCCGAGCGCGCTGGCGGTGTACTGCTCAGGCGGCAGCAGCTGGATCGCCTGCGCCGACATCTTGCCGGTGAAGGCCTTGTCGGCCATGACCTTCAGGTAGGCCTGCTGCATCTTGTCGATGACGGCCTGCGGTGTGCCCCTGGGCGCGTAGATGCCGTACCAGGTGCTGGCCTCGAAGCCGGGCAGTCCCGATTCGGCCAGCGTGGGCACGTCCTTGAGCTGCGCCACGCGGGTCGCCGAGGTCACCGCCAGCGGCCGCACCTTGGATTCGGTGATCTGTGGCAGCGCCGTATTGGTCTGGTCGAACATGCCATCCACCTGCCCGCCGATCACGTCGATCAGCGCCGGGCCGGCCCCCTTGTACGGCACCAGCGATACCTGCATGCCCGCCGACGAGGCGAACAGCGCCGCCACCAGGTGCGAGGTGGAACCCACGCCGGCATTGCTCAGGTTGAGCTTGCCCGGGTTCTTCTTGCCGAACTCGACCAGGTCGCGCACGTTTTTCGCGGGATGGTCCTTGCGCACCATCAGGACCATCGGCGTATCCGGGAAGCGGAACACCGGCGCGAAGTCCTTGACCGGGTCGTAAGACAGCTTCTTGTACAGCGCGGGCGCGGCGCCCATGTAGCCCATGTGCCCGACCAGCATGGTGTAGCCGTCAGCCGGCGCACGCGCGGCCTTGGCCGTGCCGACGGTGCCGCCGGCGCCGGGCGAATTGTCGATGATGATCGACTGGCCGACCTCGCGCGCGACCCGCTCGGCGATGGTGCGCGCCAGCGCGTCGGTGGGGCCGCCGGCGGCGAACGGGACGATCCAGGTGATCGGCTTGCCCGGCCAGGCCTGTGCCACGGCAGGGGATGCGGCCACGGCCGTGGCGAGCGCCAGCGCCGCGCAGGCGGCCACTTTGCGGATGGGGTTCATGGGTTGTCTCCCTGGTTTGAAATGATGATGTGTGAGCCTGCTGCCTCAGGCCGCGGATTGCTCTCGGGACAGCGCGACAGCGCGGTCGACCATCTGCGGCGCGAGGCCGAGGTAGTTGGCCGGATCGGTCATCCGGTCGATGGCGGCGCGGTCGAAATGCTGCGTGATGGCCGGCAACGCGGCCAGCGCGTCGGCCAGCGTGCCGCCGTGCTCGTTGACCGTGCGGCAGGCGTCGTAGACCACGTCGTGCGCCTGCTGGCGGCCGATATGCGGGGCCATCCCCATCATCACGGCCTCGGCCACGATCAGGCCGTTGGAGATGCCGAGGTTGTGCTTCATGCGCGCTTCGTCGACGATCAGGCCGCCCAGCGCAAACTTCGCCTGGTGCAGTGCGCCGGCGGTCAGGATGAAGCTCTCCGGGATGGCGATCCATTCCGCATGCCACGGCCCGGTGGCGCGCTCGAAGTCCTGCACCATTGCGTCGACCATCAGGCCGGCGTGCTGGCGCACCGCCTTGGAAGCCGCCAGCATCAGCTCGCTGGAAATCGGGTTGCGCTTCTGCGGCATGGTGCTGCTGGCGCCGCGGCCCTTGACGAAGGGTTCGTACACCTCGGCGAACTCGGTCGACGCCATGATCATGATGTCGAGCGCGATCTTGCCCAGCGAGCCGGTGATGAGCGCGAGCAGGTTGACCGCTTCGGCAAAGCCGTCGCGTGCCACGTGCCAGGTGGTGGCCGGCACGCCCAGCCCCAGTTCTTGCGCCAGGGCTTCCTGCACCGCGAAACCCTTGTTGCCGCCTTCCTTGCTGTCGCCTTCTCCGCCCAGCGACGCCAGCGTGCCGGCCGCGCCGGCGAACTCGACCACGGCCACGCGCGGCCGCAGTTCGGCCAGGCGCTGCTGGTGGCGGTCGAACATGGCCAGCCAGATCGCCGCCTTGTAGCCGAAGGTCACCGGCAGCGCCTGCTGCAGGTGGGTGCGGCCCGCCATCGGCGTGTCGCGGTGCCTGACCGCGAGGCCGGCCAGGATGCCGCGCAGCGCGCGGATATCGGCGTCGATGCTGTCAAGCGCGTCGCGCACCTGCAGCGCGACCGCGGTGTCCATGATGTCCTGCGTGGTGGCGCCCCAGTGCACGTAGCGTCCGGCCTCGCCGCACATTGCCACCAGCTGGTGTACCAGGGGCAGGATCGGATAGCCGACAATGTCGGTTTCCGCGCGCATGTGGTCGAAGTCGATGCGCTCCAGGCGCGACTCGCGGGCGATGACCTCGGCCGCTTCCGCGGGGATGACGCCTACCTTGGCCTCGGCTTTGGCGAGTCCGACCTCGACATCGATATAGCGCTGGATCAGGGCCACATCGGAGAAAATCTGGCGCATGCCGGCGGTGCCGAAGGCATCGCGGAACAGGATCGAGTCAACGACGGTGCTGGCAGTCGGGGCATTTGGGGCCGGGAACAGGGTCATGTTGCTACCTTGAGGGGAAGAGGGCAGTTCATTAATATGTTCGAACATATGCGGCATTAAATATGTTCGAACATATTTAGAAAAGGAGGGTAAACCCGCGTCCGACGAGGCCGCGGGCGGGCAGTCATGAGCAAAACCAATCCGGCAGAGATCAGCAGGCAACTTATCGAGGGCATCACGACCGGCCGCTACGCGGTCGGCTCGCTGCTGCCCACCGAATTCGAGCTGTGCGAGCAGTACCAGGCCAGCCGCTACACCATCCGCGCGGTGCTGCAGGAACTGCAGCAGCTGGGGCTGGTGTCGCGGCGCAAGAACGTGGGCACGCGCGTGGAATCGGCGCGGCCGCGGCCGGTGTTCCGGCCCTCGCTGGCGTCGGTGGACGACCTGGTGCAGTTCGGCGCCGAGCACCTGCGCGTGGTGCAGTCGGTGAAGGAAGTGGCGGTGACGGCAGAGGTGGCGGCCGAAATCGGCTGCGAGCCAGGAGCGCGCTGGCTGCGGATTTCCAGCCTGCGGATGGATGGCGGCAAGGACGGCACGCCGATGGCCTGGACCGACGTCTACGTGGATCCGGCCTATGCCGAGCTCGGCGAACTGGTGCGCGCGTCGCCGGACACGCTGGTCAGCGCGCTGATCGAGTCACGCTATGACCGGCAGATCGCGGAGATCCACCAGGATGTGCGCGCATTCGCCATCGGCGACCGGCGCATCGCCGAAGCGCTCAAACTGGAAGCGGGCGCGGCCGCGTTGAAGATCGTGCGGCGCTACCTGGACGCCGCTGGCGAGACGTTCGAAGTCTCGGTGACCGTGCACCCCGCCGACAGCTTTTCGGTATCGATGCGCTTGCAGCGCTCGGCGGGGTAGGGCAGCGCAGCCGATAAACAAATGGTGCTTCGTCGCTCCGCGGGGTGGGCAGGCAAAGTGTTGTCAAGTGTTGTCAACGGAAAGCGCCGACAGCCTGGTCGCCGCAGCGCCTATCCTATCTGAAACTCGAGCGAAGAATCGACAGCAAGATCGATAGCCCAAAGGGTGCAGGCGCAACCGGCTGATCTACACCCGCTCTTCTACACCCGCTCTTGATGTGGCCGGCCGCTGGCACCCTGTCATGACAACCCTACGCTTCTCGGCGCTCGCCGCCATAATCGCGACATTCCATGCGCTTACGCTTGGCGCAGTCCGATCAGCAAGTGCCGCGCCGGTGATCGTCGAGGTACGCAACTTCACCACACCGACCCAATGCACCGAGGAGGACAATGTCTCGTTCGTCATGAGTTCGCCGGCAATCCAGCGCTTCCGCGTAGAGGCGCTACATCCGCCATATCTCAGCAAGCTTCGCGGATCCCGCTTTCCGCCGGCGGACTTCTCCAACTGCGATTTCGACGAAAATTCGCCCCGCACGGATCCGGGTCGTCGCTTCACGCCACGTAAGGTGCGAATCTACGACGGGCCTGATTTCGCCATCGAAGGCAATACCTACGAGACGTTCTGGCGGCCAGGGTCCGTGCCAGTGGCGGTTTGGGGCAGCGTGTATGACGACTTCCATCTGCTGCAGTTCTACGTGAAGCACCCGCATGCTGGCAAATTGCGCGAGACGCAGGTGCTGGTGTTGTATCCCCCTGACGGATACTGGCGGGCCAAGCCATTGCCGGCAACACCCGCTAGCAGGAATTCATACGGCTCATCGTTTCTGATCGGCCCGATCACGGAGGCTGGCAGACCTATCGTAGAGATCGCAGATATCGATATCGACCCCAAAGGGCGAACCATTCGGCTGCGCTTCGTCGCAGGCGGCGAGGCCAGCGTGAAACTGATCGAAGTGAGCCGCGAGCGCACCGCACTCGATGTGAAATTCAAGCCTGGCTATCGACACTCCAACGTGTCCGCGGCGGGGGGCATGTCAGGCTTCGCGATGTTGCGCTCGATGTATGTCGCCGAAGACAACGCCGATGTGAGCCGCGTCGAGTGGCGTGATGCCGCCGGCCGCGCGCACCACGCCTCTGTGGCCGACACCGCCGCGCTACAGGCGCATTCCGTGCGTTTCGGCAGGGTGGTGCCGTCGCGGCATAATGCCGACGCGCCCGATATACGCTTTGCTGGCTTTGACGACGGCCGCCCTTGAGCCCTTTGAGCCCTTTGAGCCCTTTGAGCCCTTGGAGCCAGGGTACCTCTGATCAACGAGGTCAATGCTTTCGTCCAAGAGCCGCCGCCAAGCGCCGGCACAACATGGCGGCGCCCGTTTTATAGAGGATGAAAGATGAATCGACTTATTGTCATTTCCGGCTGTTCGGGCGGTGGCAAATCCACGCTGCTGGCGGAGCTTGGACGACGTGGCTATCCGGTGGTAGAAGAGCCCGGCCGCCGCATCGTGGCGGAACAAACGCGCAGCGGGGGAGGGGCACTGCCTTGGGTCGATATGACGGCGTTCCTGCATCGTGTGATTGAACTGGCGAGGCGCGACCTGAAGGCCGCAAGCCCATCCGATAAATGGATTTTCCTGGACCGAGGGCTAGTCGATGCGATGGCCGCGCTTCAGCATGTCACAGGTGAACCGCTGTTGAAGGCGCTTGCAGGCGAGGCGCAGCACTATCACCAACTCGCCTTCCTGGTACCACCTTGGCCGGAGATCTACATCCAGGACTCAGAGCGGCGGCATGGCCTGGCCGACGCCATGGCGGAGTACTCGCGGCTTCTTGAAGCGTATCCGGCGCTTGGCTACGATGTCTGCATCGTACCGAAGGCCACCGTTGTTGAGCGGGCCGACTTTGTCCTGGGTGCTCTGCGTACACGCATGCGGAAGTTGTTTGCATAGACGAACAGGGGCTGAGGGTCGCTGACCGACCCGTTGCCGAAGTTCGATCGCGCGCGGCCCAAAGGGCCGTCCACAAGGGCACAACAGCCAATTCTGACGGCCTGGATTTGTGGCGCTCTTTCGGTCATCGTGGACGTCCGCCCACTCTAGTCCCACCACGGCAGCGAAACGTAGTCAGGCCTTGTGCTTTCTTCGTGCTGGCTTGCCGCGAAATGGAGCCGGCACGGTGTCCGGCGACAGATCGGTTTCCGGGTACCGCTCAAAAGTTTGCTTCACTAGTTGACGCAACCACACTATCGCCGGATCGTGGTGAAACCGCGGATGCCAGTACTGGCTCAGTGCGTAGGGAGGCAACGCAACGGGTGGCTTTACCACCCGCACGATGCCGTAGCGGCTGAAGACGTTCGCCAGCTCTTCAGGCACCGTTGCAATCAGCTCGGGTTGCTGCTCCATCAGCAGTGGAATAGTGAGAAAGTGAGGCGTATGAAGGTAGATATTGCGCCTGAGCCCGTGGCGTTCGAATGCCTCATCGTAGGAGGGGCTTGACCGGCCGGCGAGGCTGACGGCGACGTGTGGCATCGACTCGAATTGCTCGAGCGTCAGGGCGTCGCGTACCTGCCTGTTCTTCTTGCTGACGATGGTCACGAAGCCATGCATGAACAGCTGCTGCTGAAACAGCGATTCCGGCGCAGATTGCACGGAACCCAGCAGCAGGTCAGCGTCACCCGCTGCCAGCAGCGCTTCGATCTGGGGAATCGGCACCTGCAGCGTACGCAATTTGCAACGCGGCGCCACCACGCGCAGCCGCTTCATCAGCGGCGGCAGGAACACCAGCTCACCCATATCGGTCATGCAGAGCGTGAAGGTGCGCTGCATCGATCCCGGATCGAAGCTCGCCTGCGGCAGTACGCGCGTGCGCATTGCGGTCATGACATCGAGGACGGTCTCTGCCAGAGCTTCGGCCTTGGTCGTCGGCGTCATCCCTGCGGACGTCTTGACGAACAGCGGATCGTCGAAGTACTCGCGCAAGCGGTTCAGGGCATGACTCATTGCGCTCTGCGTAAGGCCGAGCTGCTGGGCTGCGCGCGTGACGCTGCGTTCGCGGAGCATGGCGTCGAACACCGTCAGCAGGTTGTAGTCGAAATCGTCAGTATGCATGTCGTACATTCCATCAATGACTGGCATGATATTGACGCATGTTGGCCTCTTACCTAATCTCCTGTCAACACGCCTCGCAGAGGGCGTTCACTCAACAGGAGACATGCATGTTCGTCAGGAACACCTGGTATGTGGCTGGCTGGGACAATGAGGTCGGCGCAAGCGATCTGTTCAGTCGTACGATCATCGGAATTCCGGTACTGATGTACCGCTCCGAGGACGGTACGCTTCACGCACTGGAGGACCGTTGCTGCCATCGTGGAGCGCCGTTGTCGGTCGGTCGGCGGGAAGGCGACTGCGTGCGCTGCATGTACCACGGCCTGAAGTTCGACACGTCTGGCAAGTGCGTCGAGGCGCCAGCGCAGCAAAGAATTCCGCCACAGGCGCGTGTGCGCGTATTTCCGGTGGTCGAGCGCAACCGCTGGATCTGGATCTGGATGGGCGATCCCGAAGCGGCGGATCCTGATTTGATCCCCGATACGCACTGGCTCGCCGATCCCGCCTGGCGCAGCCTCGACGGGTACATTCACTACGACGTGAACTATCTGCTGATCGCCGACAACCTGCTCGATTTCTCGCACTTGCCGTTTGTGCATCCCACCACGCTCGGTGGCGGCGAGGACTATGCCGCCGCACAGCCCAAAGTCGAGCGGCTGGAGGATGGCGTGCGCATTACGCGCTGGGCCATCAATACGGAAGCGCCGCCATTCGCCAGGCAAGTGAAGAACTGGCCCGGCAGGGTCGATCGCTGGAATATCTACAACTTCACGATTCCTGCCATCCTGCTGATGGATTCGGGCATGGCGCCCACGGGCACCGGTGCGCCTGACGGAACGCGTGCCGATGCTGCGGAGTTTCGCGGTTGCCAGGCGCTGACGCCGGAAACGGAAACCTCCACGCATTACTTCTTCGCGCATCCCCACAATTTCGCGATCGACAATCCGGAGGTCACGCGTTCGATTCACCAAAGCGTGGTCACAGCGTTCGATGAGGATCGCGACATTATCACGGCGCAGCAACGTTCGCTGGCTCTGGCACCCGGCTTCAAGATGGTCCCGTTTTCCATCGACGCAGCGTTATCGCAGTTCCGGTGGGTCGTCGAACGCAGGCTCGCCGAGGAGTCTGCGCAGACCCGGGACAGTCAGACCAGGGCGGCATGATGGAACTTCTCGTGACTGGCCTTCGGCTGGAGGCCGAAGGCGTGCTCGGTGTCGAGCTTCAGCATCCTTCGCGTGAGGCGTTGCCGCCGTTTGAACCGGGCGCACATGTTGACGTAGGCTTTCCAAATGGCCTTACGCGGCAATATTCGATTGCCAGTTCGTCGACCGACAGGACCCGCTATTGGCTCGGCATCGGTCTGGCTGCAGCGTCTCGCGGCGGCTCCCGTTTTGCCCATGAGCAGTTGCGGCTCGGTGATTCCCTGCATGTGGGAGTACCGCGATCGTTGTTCGGGCTGGAGGAGGCGGCTCCAGGCCATTTGTTTGTAGCCGGAGGCATTGGCATTACACCGATCCTGAGCATGATCCGCCGGTGTATCGACCTCGGGTACGCGTGGAGTCTGCTGTATTGCGCGCGCTCGCGGCGCCATGCCGGGTATCTTGAGCAGCTCGCGCCATTTGCGGATCGGATCGTGTTGCATGCCGATGACGAACATGACGGCCGGGCCGACTTCGAGGCGGCGTTGCGGCGGATGCCATCGGGCTGGCATGTCTACACCTGCGGGCCTGGTGCCATGATGGATGCAGTGTGCGGTCACGCGCAGACGCTCGGCATCGATCCTCTTGCCGTGCATGTCGAACGGTTCAGCGCCGGTTCGCAAGTGACCGCCGAACCCCACGCGTTTCAGGTGCGTCTGCTCAGGCATGGGGCACGATTCACGGTCCCGCAAGGTGCCAGCATCCTTGAGGTACTTGAGGCGAACGGCGTGTGCCTTCCGTCTTCCTGCCGCGAGGGGTTGTGTCGAAGCTGCGAAGTCCCGCTGGCTTCCGGCGTGGCCGATCATCGCGACTACGTGTTGAGCGAAGACGAGCGCATCGCAAACAAGTCGATCTTGATCTGCGTCTCTCGAGCGAAGTGCGCGGAGCTGGTTTTGGACATATGAGCGCGCGAGAACGGGCATGGACTTGAACCAGGTGCCCTTCTTGGCCGATGAAGCTCAGGCAATCCTGTCGCGTTCGCGCGAGTCGGGCGAGGCCGCCAAGGCGGCCCCCTTCGTTGATATTTCCGTACGCGGCCGGCGAGCAGACCGGTGCCTTCGCACTGCCTCTGCCGGGGCCGGGTGCACGACTACGTCAGCGCGCGTGCTTCTGGTAGGTCCCGATGAGTTCGGCATGGGCCAGTATGTGCCCCTGCATGGCCTGTTCCAGCGCCGCCTTGTCCGGCTTGCCGAGATCCGGCAGCACGACGTCCAAGGCATATAGCTTGTGGAAATACCGGTGCCGGCCAACCGGAGGGCACGGCCCGCCGTAATCGGCGCGGTGCCAGTCGTTGAAACCTTCGCGAGCGCCGGGCGGCAAGCTATGCCGGCTCATACCTTGCGCAAGCGAGCCGGGCTGAGGAGGCAGGTTGTACACGAGCCAATGGACCCATGTCATTTGCGGTGACGCCGGGTCCGGCGCATCCGGATCATCGACAACCAAGACCAGGCTGGCAGTGGAGGGTGGCAAGCCTGACCACGCCAGGGGAGGTGACACATCGGCGCCTTCGCACGTGTGCACGGTGGGAATCTCCCCGCCTTGGGCAAACGCGGGGGATGTCAGTATGAGCGGCATCGATGGCCTCTGCTGGGCAAGTAGTGCTGTTCCGAACAGCATGGCCGCAAAGGCCAGCAACCTCGGTAGAAGTGCCAATCGCACCATATCTGCCCCCGCCGGCGCATGACGGCAATTCCAACTTAGCCCGGATACAACCCATGCGCAAGGAACCGCGCAGTCTTCCGAACCCCGACCCGCAACAGCCATGGACCACGCCTGCAGTGAATGGCTGTTTCCGTCAGTGAGCGTTCCGTTCACCCGTCCCCAAACGTCGCGCCGCATCAGACTGCCTCATTGGTGAAGGCCCCGGCCATAACACCAGGGCCCCGTCGAAACGTACTGCCCGGATCCACGTCTTGAAAGTGCTGGCTAGGTCCGGCGTGATGGGCTGGACGCACGCACGGGCCCTGGTCTGCCGCAGACAGCTGCGCAGGCTGTTGGCATCGGCCAGCGACAAGATCCCACTGCTGCACATGGAGGTGCACAGCGTTGCTCCACCACAAATTCCTTGCGTCTTGTAACTACGACTATTAAGATCGTAGTTATGGTGCCGTTCGGGTGCCACCGATATGCCAGGGTGCGCGGCACTGGGCTAAGGGCCGGGGACTGAATGTTCCGATACGCTGAAATTGCGATCGGAGCCTTCATGGCCACTAGCGCACCTGCGACCTCCAGCTTGAGGCTGGATTGAGGGAAGGGCGCATCGACTCGAGAGTCTCAACGATGCATGGAGTGAAGAAGGATGAATCGCAAGTCTCGACAAACGCTGCTCGCCGCTGCCCTCGTGGCGATCCTGGGGGCCGGCGTGGCAGCTTCGGTACTGCGTCCCCGGCACGGCGGGGACGCACAGGCTGCCACGCCGCCGCCCGCCCCGGCGGTTGAGGTGGCGGCAGTGGTGGGCAAGACCATCACCGAATGGGATGAATTCTCGGGCCGCATCGAGGCCGTGGACCGTGTGGAGATCCGTCCGCGTGTGTCCGGCACGATCGAAACGGTGCATTTCCGCGACGGCTCGATCGTGATGAAGGGTGACCCACTGTTCACGATTGATCCGCGCCCGTATGCGGCCGAAGTGGCGCGCGCCGGGGCCGCGCTGGCGGCGGCGCAGGTACGTGCGTCGCATGCGCAGACCGAAAAGGCGCGCGCCCAGCGCCTGCTCGACGACAACGCGATCTCGCGCCGCGAGTTCGACGAGCGCATCAACGCGGCCAGCGAGTTGTCGGCCGACGTCCGTGGCGCGCAGGCTGCACTGGAAGTGGCGAAGCTGAACCTGGGTTACACGCGCATCGTTGCACCGGTCACAGGCCGGGTGTCGCGTGCGGAGATCACGGTGGGCAACCTCGTGGCGGCCGGCGCGGCATCGCCGCCGCTGACCACGGTGGTATCGGTGTCGCCGGTGTACGCGAGCTTCGATGTCGATGAGCAGAGCTACCTGCGCTACACGGCGCCGAGCGCTGGCGGCGGCAAGAGCGACCTGCCGGTATTCCTGGGCCTGGCCAACGAGACTGGCAATCCGCACAAGGGCCGGATTCATTCGATAGACAACCGGCTCGACACGCGCAGCGGCACCATCCGCGTGCGCGCGGTCTTCGACAACGAGGACAGCCGCCTGCTGCCCGGCCTGTACGCGAAGGTCAAGCTCGGCGGCGGCTCGCCGTATCCCGCCGCGCTGGTCAATGACCGCGCCATCGGCACCGACCAGGGCAAGAAGTTCGTGCTGCTGGTGGACAAGGCCAACAAGCTTGCGTACCGCGAAGTCGAACTGGGGCCGACCTACGAAGGGCTGCGCGTGATCCGCAAGGGCCTGCAGCCGGGCGAGAACATCGTCGTGAACGGCCTGACGCGCGTGCGCCCCGGCGACACCGTGACCCCCAAGCCGGTGGCGATGGCCTACCGCAGCGAACTGGAGTCGCGTGGCAGCTCGACCGACCGCAAGCAGGCCGAGGCTGACGGGAAGGCCGGCGAGGCCGGCAAGGCCACGGTGAGCTGAGTCCCGCCCTCCGCCACAGCCCGAACTGGAATTCTCCCCTGAGGTTGCACATGGCCTCCGCCTTGGCGGACCGCCAGCGGGAACTGCTTTTGCCGAGACCAAGATGAATTTCTCTAAATTCTTTGTCGACCGCCCCATCTTCGCGGGCGTGCTGTCGGTGCTGATCTTCCTGGTCGGCGCCATCTCGATGTTCAATCTGCCGGTCTCTGAGTACCCGGAAGTGGTGCCGCCGTCGGTGGTGGTGCGCGCGCAATTTCCTGGCGCCAACCCCAAGGTGATCGCCGAGACCGTGGCCACGCCGCTGGAAGAGCAGATCAACGGCGTCGAGGACATGCTCTACATGAACTCGCAGGCCAATACCGACGGCACGCTGACGCTGACGGTGACCTTCAAGCTGGGCACCGACCCGGACAAGGCCCAGCAACTCGTGCAGAACCGTGTCTCGCAGGCCGAGCCGCGCCTGCCGGAAGACGTGCGCCGCCTGGGCATCACCACGGTCAAGAGCTCGCCCGACCTGACCATGGTGGTCCACCTGGTCTCGCCCAACGACCGCTATGACACGACCTACCTGCGCAACTACGCGCTGATCAACGTGAAGGACCGCATCGCGCGGATCCAGGGCGTGGGCCAGGTGCGGTTGTTCGGCGCGGGGGACTACTCGATGCGCGTGTGGCTGAATCCGGAGAAGATCGCCGAGCGCGGGCTCGCCGCGTCAGACGTGGTGCGCGCGATCCGCGAGCAGAACGTGCAGGTGGCGGCAGGCGTGCTCGGCCAGTCGCCGGCGCTGCCGGGCACCGACCTGCAGCTGTCGGTGAATGCGCAGGGTCGGCTGCAGACGGTAGAGGAGTTCGGCGACATCATCGTCAAGACTTCGCCAGACGGTGTGGTCACGTACCTGAAGGACATTGCGCGCATCGAACTGGGTGCGTCGGAATATGCGCTGCGTTCGCAGCTGGACAACAAGTCCGCGCTGTCACTGCTCATCTTCCAGTCACCGGGAGCGAACGCGATCGAGATCTCGAACGAGGTGCGCAAGACCATGGCCGAGCTGAAGCAGAACATGCCGGAAGGTGTGGCCTACAGCATCGTCTACGACCCCACCCAGTTTGTGCGCCACAGCATCGATGCGGTGGTCCACACGCTGTTCGAGGCGATCTTGCTGGTGGTGCTGGTGGTGATCCTGTTCCTGCAGACCTGGCGCGCATCGATCATCCCGCTGCTGGCGGTGCCGGTGTCGATCGTCGGTACCTTCGGCCTGATGCATGCGTTCGGCTTCTCGATCAACGCGCTGAGCCTGTTCGGGCTGGTGCTGGCGATCGGCATCGTGGTGGACGATGCGATCGTGGTGGTGGAGAACGTCGAGCGGAACATCGAGGAAGGGCTGTCGCCGAAGGAAGCCACCTACAAGGCCATGCGTGAAGTCAGTGGTCCCATCATCGCCATCGCGCTGACGCTGATCGCCGTGTTCGTGCCGCTGGCGTTCATGACGGGACTGACCGGCCAGTTCTACAAGCAGTTCGCGTTGACGATCTCGATCTCGACCATCATTTCGGCCTTCAACTCGCTGACGTTGTCGCCCGCGCTGTCGGCCCTGCTGCTGAAGAGCCATGACGCGCCCAAGGACTGGCTGACGCGTGGCATGGACAAGGTCTTCGGCAAGTTCTTCGTCCGCTTCAATCGCTTCTTCGGCCGCAGCTCCGAAAGCTATGGCCGTGGCGTGAAGGGTGTGATCCGCCGCAAGGGTTCGGTATTTGGCGTCTACGCCGTGATGCTGGTGGCTGCCTGGGGCGTGTTCCAGCTGGTTCCCAAGGGCTTCGTGCCGGCGCAGGACAAGCAGTACCTGGTCAGCTTCGCCAAGTTGCCGGACGGCGCCACGCTGGACCGCACCGAGGACGTGACGCGCCGCATGTCGGAGATCGCGCTCAAGCACCCGGGCGTGGAATCGGCCGTTGCCTATCCGGGCTTGTCGATCAACGGCTTCACCAACAGCCCGAGCGCCGGCATCGTCTTTGTCACGCTGGACCCGTTCGAGAAGCGCAAGGGCAAGGAGCTGTCGGGCAAGGCCATTGCCGCGGACCTGAACAAGGAGTATGCCGCGATCCAGGACGCGTTCATTGCCGTGTTCCCGCCGCCGCCGGTGCAGGGGCTCGGCACGATCGGCGGTTTCAAGCTGATGATCGAGGACCGCGCCGCGCTCGGCTACGACGAATTGTTCAATGCGACCAACGCGTTCATGGCGAAGGCGCGCGCCGCGCCCGAGCTCGCCGGCATCTTCAGCAACTACCAGGTGAACGTGCCGCAGCTTGACGTGCAGCTCGACCGCGTCAAGGCCAAGCAGCTCGGCGTGCCGGTGACCGATGTGTTCGATACGCTGCAGACCTACCTGGGTTCGGCCTACGTCAACGACTTCAACAAGTTCGGCCGGACCTACCAGGTCAAGGTGCAGGC
This sequence comes from Cupriavidus phytohabitans, assembly GCF_017815025.1. Taxonomy (NCBI): domain Bacteria; kingdom Pseudomonadati; phylum Pseudomonadota; class Betaproteobacteria; order Burkholderiales; family Burkholderiaceae; genus Cupriavidus; species Cupriavidus phytohabitans. The sequence goes on along the minus strand of NZ_JAGIQB010000030.1, from coordinate 892 downwards.
GGATGCGCAGTACCGCCAGCATGCCGAGGACATCCTGCAGCTGAAGGCGCGCAGCGCCAGCGGCGAGATGGTGCCCCTGTCGTCGCTGGTGCAGGTCAGGCAGGGCTTTGGCCCGGATAGCGTGATCCGCTACAACGGCTTCACGGCAGCCGACCTGAATGGCGGCCCGGCGCCGGGCTTCTCGTCGGGCCAGGCACAGGCCGCCGCCGAGCGCATCGCTGCCGAAACCTTGCCGAAGGGCATCGGCTTCGAATGGACCGAGCTGACCTACCAGGACATCCTGGCCGGTAATGCGGGGGTGTGGATCTTCCCGTTGTGCGTACTGCTGGTGTTCCTGGTGCTGGCCGCCCAGTATGAAAGCCTGACGCTGCCGCTGGCCGTGATCCTGATCGTGCCGACGAGCCTGCTGGCCGCCATGACGGGCGTATGGCTGACGCAGGGCGACAACAACATCTTCACGCAGATCGGCTTCATCGTGCTGGTCGGGTTGTCCGCGAAGAACGCGATCCTGATCGTGGAGTTCGCGCGCGAGCTGGAGCATCACGGCCGCACCGTGGTCGAGGCTGCGATCGAGGCCAGCCGACTGCGGCTGCGTCCGATCCTGATGACGTCGTTCGCTTTCATCATGGGCGTGGTGCCGCTGGTGGTGTCCAGCGGTGCCGGCGCGGAGATGCGACAGGCCATGGGTGTGGCGGTGTTCGCGGGTATGCTCGGCGTGACTTTCTTCGGGCTGTTCCTGACGCCGGTGTTCTATGTGGCGTTGCGCTTGCTGGCGACGCGGGGGGAGCGGCGCAAGGCGTCGGCGTCGGTGGAACACCAGGCGATGGCGTCCGCTGAATAGCGCGTGTTTGCTCCCCTCTCCCGCGAGCGGGAGAGGGGAGCTACCTCGGTG
>NZ_JAGIQB010000262.1:0-456 GCF_017815025.1 Cupriavidus phytohabitans | reverse complement strand
GTAAGGAGTCCTCAGATTAACGATTCAGCAAGTCGTCGCGCTGACGTCCACTGCCGGTATTTCAGCAGCCTGCTAAAGGGGCGACCTACTTTTGCCCGAGCGGCAAAAGTAGGCAAAAGCGCGTCGCCTGGGCGGCTGGCCTGATCAATTAAGCGGTGTTGGTGGTATGGGCGGTGGTGATTTCCGTTTTAGCGTGGGTGCCCGTTCGAACCTGCTAACGCTATGTGATTCAGGACCAGTGCCTGGCGTTACCCGGCTATTGAACGATCCCCATGCCGGGCGTAGGCCGCCTGCTGATAGCGATATCGGTGGGACGCCTTCGGCTGCGCTGTGCGCGGGCCCAAATGTGGCAGAGCTGCCGATATCGGTCCTGCCTGCGGGGACCTATCCGGAATTTTGTGTACGAGGCATATCATGAGAGGTAATGACCATGGATATGCCGATGAAGAAGAAACG
>NZ_JAGIQB010000261.1:0-456 GCF_017815025.1 Cupriavidus phytohabitans | reverse complement strand
GTCTGGATCTCGCGCGGCAGGTGTTCTGGCAACGGCTTACGTTGTACCTGTTCCGGTGCCGTACGCGGCGTCCTGGAGATCTCGATGGGTGCGGCACCTTCGTCGGCCTCGAGTTCTTCCAGGCGCAGTTCGAGCTGTTCGATCTGGCGGTCCAGCTTCTCCGAGCGACGACCAAACTGCATGCGGCGCAGCTTTGCAATCAGCAACTTGAGATGCTCGATCTCCGCCTTGTCCGTTGCCGTCGCTGCCTTCTGCGATTCGAGCACGTCTTGCAGATGCCCGATGTGGGCATCGCGCTCCAGCAGCAGGGCCTTGAGCGCTTCGATTCGTCCGGGTGCGCGTTCGCCGTCGTCATGCCAGCAGTCTACGCGCCGGCAGACAGGTTTACAACGCCGAGATCGGCTCCGCCGTGCGCACCGGCTGTCGCCAGTCGATGCCTTCCAGCAGCATTGAGAG
>NZ_JAGIQB010000260.1:0-463 GCF_017815025.1 Cupriavidus phytohabitans | reverse complement strand
GAAGTTAACAGAGCCAGAGTTTCAGCCGTTGCGCGTAAACGTCAGCCCAACCGACCCCGGATTTATGCAACAACGCCACCCGAGGTGACAAATTCCGCGGATTTTTCGAGGCGTTGTCGCATAAATTGAGCTTGAAAACAGAGTTCCTCGGGATTATGAACTCAGGCGATACGGACGGATTGCGCGATCGTGTGGACCGCTACACTATCGCGTAGACCATCCTGGAGTGCCAGTTCCGCTTCGCGGTTGCCAGTTCCAAGTGACACCGCCATTCACGACTTCCTCTGGGTATGATCTATGTGCCTGATCGGTGCGCATAATGCTCTCCTTTGAGCAACCCTCCACAGGCTTGATTTTAAGTATCAGTTCGTCGATCCCCCTGCTGCATAGGTTCCGTCGCGATAAGGAGGTAGGGGCGAGCGGGGGACGGAAAGGTGCTGCGGTTAGGCCACCAGGGAGTAGA
>NZ_JAGIQB010000259.1:0-470 GCF_017815025.1 Cupriavidus phytohabitans | reverse complement strand
CCGTCGGTCGACGCCGTGCGCATCGCGCTCGGCAATACCGGCTCGAAGACGACCATCCACAAGTACCTGCGGGAACTCGACACCGAGGACGGCGGCACCGCCGGCCGCAAGGCGTCGATCAGTGAGGCGCTGCAGGATCTGGTGGAGCGGCTGGCCGAGCAATTGCAGGAGGAAGCCAACGCGGGGATCGATGCCGCGCGCGCCGAGCACGCGGAACAGGAACGCCGGCACACGGAGCATCTGGCCGCCGCGCACCGCGACGCCGAGCAATTGGGCGGACACGTGCAGCGCGTCGAGACGGCCCTGCAGCAGGAGCGCGACGCGCACGGCCGCGCCCGCGAGACGCTGCAGCAAGAAACGATCGCGCGCCACACGGCCGAGCAGCAGGTCGCCGACCTCAAGGAGCGGCTGGCCGAGAACGAAGCCCACCGGCGCTCCCTCGAGGAAAAACACCAGCACGCGCGCGAAGC
>NZ_JAGIQB010000258.1:0-486 GCF_017815025.1 Cupriavidus phytohabitans | reverse complement strand
TCGAATGCGTTCGGGCTGTTTCTGGACACTGCGCAGATGGCTCGACGCAGCCTTGACGAGTTGCAGCTTGGTGCGAGCCGGTGCCCGCGAGGTGACGGCTTGCTTGATATCGGCGTTGGCCATCTCGTCGGGATTGAGTTCCGGGCTGTAGCTGGGCAGGTAAAACACCTCGATTTGCTCGACGTGCCGGGCGAGCCAGGCCTTCACCGGCTTGCTGTGATGCACCCTCAGGTTATCGAGAATCAGGAACACCTTCTTGTCCGCGTCCTTGACCAGACGGCGCAGAAAGTCGATCAAGATATCGGCGTTGAGCGCCCCATCGAAGATCTTCCAGCGCATCTTGCCGCGATTGGTGACCGTGGAAATGATCGACAGCCCCTCGCGCTTGCTGTTGATGCGTACCACCGGCGTTTGCCCGATTGGAGCGAAGCTGCGCCCGCGCACGTCGTCAGATCGCAGTCCGGTCTCATCGCCCCAGTGGATCTC
>NZ_JAGIQB010000257.1:0-488 GCF_017815025.1 Cupriavidus phytohabitans | reverse complement strand
CCGGCGCGGCATCGTCATACATGTCGTAGGCGGCGAGCTGCGACAGCTCCAGGAACGGGGTGCCCGGATCGAGCAGCTGCTGCACACGGTCGCGCGGCAGCAGCTTGCCGCGCGACAGGTGCTTGTCGCGCGCGGCCTCGCCGCCGCCTTCCGCCAGCTTGGCGATCTTCGCTTCCAGGTCGGCAACCAGTGCCTGCATTGCCTGCGCGTTGTTCTTGAACGCTTCGGAACGCGCGTTCAGCTTTGTCTCAATTGCCGCCATATCAGCCTCGGCCAGTCAGTTCGTTGTAGGGTGCAGCCAGCGCATGGAGCGCTTACATGAGCGCTTACATCGTTTCCGCGAACAGCTCGCGGCCGATCAGCATGCGGCGGATCTCCGACGTGCCGGCGCCGATCTCGTACAGCTTGGCATCGCGCCACAGGCGCCCGGCCGGGTATTCGTTGATGTAGCCGTTGCCGCCCAGGATCTGCACGGTCTCGCCCGCCAT
>NZ_JAGIQB010000256.1:0-488 GCF_017815025.1 Cupriavidus phytohabitans | reverse complement strand
TCCGCCGGATCAGCAGAAACTCGCCGCCTGAGAACCGGCCACGATCAGCCCTCGTACACCAAATTTGACAATACCTCGGTCGATGTGGTTCCAGGGCGTTCTCGATGGTCTTGATGACGTCGTAGCGACTGTATTCGCGAGCTAGCGCAATGTGAAAGCCCAGGACCGTTCGGGTGCAGACGTCGATGATCGCAAGTAACCACACACGCTCGATCTCGAACTCATGGTCGAAGCCAAGTGGGTCGCGCACAACCACCTTCAGCCGGATATCCAGCCGGTGGCCGTCAAATTCCACGACCTGATAGGGGCGCGTTGCCGATGGACTCTCCACATCGTCGTACCGCGGCAACCCCTTCAGATGCGACGCGCCCGCTGCTCGCGCGGCCGTGGCAAACGTGCGAAGCATCTCCGCCTTAGCAGGCCGCTGAAATACCTCCAGCGAACGTCAGCGTCACGAGAGGCTGACGCGTTAATCTGAAGACTCCACC
>NZ_JAGIQB010000255.1:0-490 GCF_017815025.1 Cupriavidus phytohabitans | reverse complement strand
TCTTCTCGTCAACGCACAACACCATGGCTTTGAGCGGTGGGTCGAGGTACAACCCCACGATATCGCGCACCTTCTCCACGAACAATGGGTCGGTGGAGAGCTTGAAGGTCTCCTGTCGATGAGGCTGCAGTCCAAACGCACGCCAGATACGCGTCACGGTCGACGCAGATAGATTTGCCGCGCGAGCCATACTGCGCGTGCTCCAGTGGGTGGCATTGGCCGGCACGGATTCGAGCGTCTTGGCAATAACCGCATCCACCTGTGCATCATCGATGGACCTCGGTGTCCCTGGGCGCGGCGCATCGAGCAGTCCATCGAGCCGATGCGCCACGAACCGCGCACGCCATTTCGATACGGTTTGCTGAGTGACACGCTGCTTTGCCGCGACGGTCTTGTTGTCCAAGCCTTCAGCGCTAGCCAGCACAATGCGCGCGCGTAACGCCAACGCCTGTGCGGTCTTGCGCCGCATCGTCAGCGCCTTGAGTTGCTC
>NZ_JAGIQB010000002.1:136855-237504 GCF_017815025.1 Cupriavidus phytohabitans | reverse complement strand
GTTCGTCATGCAGCTTTCGTGATCCTCATTTAACGTCTCTGCCGCCCTTCCGTTGGCAGAGGTTTTTCAGACCATCCCTAAACATTGAAGTAGTGACCGGCAGCGGTATAGCCGGCGGTGTGGTGACGGGTCAGATCACGTAGCCGCCGTTGGGGCTGATGACCTGGCCTACGAGGTAGTGCTCGTCGGAGGCGAGATAGACCGCCAGCGAGGCGTACTCGGAGGGCTGGCCCAGGCGTCCCAGCGGAACCATCTGGAAAAGGTTCCTTTTTTCCGCCTCGCTGGCATTGGCGAGATAGGCCTCGAACGGCGGTGTCATGACGCCGCCGCAGGCAATGGCGTTGACGAAGATGTTGGCACCCGCGGCATCGAAGGCGGTGGTCTGCGTGAGGCTGATGACCCCGGCCTTGGTCGCCGCATAGCCCGGGCTGTGCATGCTGGCTGCGCCCCAACCCGCGACGGAGGCGATGTTGATGATCTTGCCGCTGCGGCGCGGCTCCATCAGGCGCAGGGCAGCGCGGGTGCAGTAGAACACACCGTGCATATTCACGCCCCACCACTTGAGCCAGTCCTGGTCCGTCAAGGACGAGACAATGCCCAGAGACTGCCTCGGCATCGGCGTGGTGACGTAGGCGTAGTGCCGGCTGCGGCGCTCGGTCTCCTGCGCGGACGATGGCACGATCGCGGCGTTGTTGACCAGGATGTCAACAGTACCGAAGCGCTCGGCCGCCTGTTCAAACATGGCATCGACCGCCGCGCTGTCCGAGACATCGCAGCGCACGGCCAGGCACTGCGCGCCTTCGGCTTCCAGCGTGCTGCGAGTGTGCTCCAGCGCCTGCGTGTCGATATCGCACAGGACCAACTGCGCGCCCTCGCGAGCCATGGCCTGCGCGATGACGCCGCCCAGCCCCCGGCCGGCGCCCGTGACAAGGGCGATTTTTTCTTTCAGTTTCAGCATGCGCTCAGTCCGGCTTGTAGTTCACCGCGCGCAGCAGCGCGCCAACCGACTCGAAGTCTTCCGCCAGGCGCTTGGACAACTGCTCGGGCGTGCGCGGGTTTTTGGTGTCCACACTCAATCCCAGGGACGACAGCCGGGCGCGAACCACCGGATCCGCCAGCGCCTTCAGCGCCTCGTCACGGATACGCGCCTGGATTGCCGCGGGGGCGCTGGGCACGGTCCAAAGCCCCATCCAGGAGGTACGCGTCAGATCCTTGAAGCCCAGTTCCGCGAAAGTCGGAACGTCCGGAAGCGCGTCGGAGCGCTGCGGCGAGGTGATCGCAAAGGGCCTGAGCTTGCCGGCCTTGATCAACGGAATGGATGTGGCCTGCCCGTCGAACATGAACTGGACTGATCCGCCCATGATGTCCTGAAGGGCCGGCGTAGAGCCCTTGTAGCCGATGTGATTCATGTCCAGGCCGGCCAGCTTGTTCAGCTGAAGCCCGAACACATGCGAAAGCGTGCCCGGCGAATACGATGCGAAGTTGGTTTTTCCTGGATGCGCCTTCACATAGGCGATCATTTCCTCGAGCGTTCGGGGCGGCAACCGGGCATCGCCGACGAGGACCAGGCCACCACCGCCCAGTTCCGCCAGCGGCTTGATCGCTTTGAAGAGGTCGTACTTCGGCTTGATGCTGTGCGGAATCTCCGTTACCAGGCTGTTCACGGCTACCAGGTAGGTGTGGCCGTCGTTCGGCGCCGTCATCAGGCTGTCGAGTGCAAAGGCGCCGCCCCCGCCCGGCTTGTTTTCAACGATGACTGGCTGGCGCAGGCTTTTGGCCATGGCATCGCCGAGGAGGCGGGCGACGAGATCTGCCGTCGCGCCAGGCGTTCCGAGGGCAATGATGCGGATGGGCCGATCCGAGAGCGGCTGCGCTCGACCCGGTGCGGCAGTCATCGCCAGACCGGTGGCCAGCATCGCCGCGAGCACCCGGCGGCGGGTGGGGGAGTGAAGGAAGGAAGCCATGCTTGTCTCGCTATGCTATGTAGTGATGCGGGAAGCTCGACCCCGACGCAGGGCTGCCGGGATCGGCAGGCCTGCGTCAGAAATCAGGCCGCCATCCGGGAAGGCACGCCGCGCTGCGCCGGCTTGCGGTTGGGCACCATGCCCAGCTGCTGCAGCGTCTCGTCGGCGTTGCCCCACTGGGTGCCAATCTGGTAGATGCGTCGGGCATCGTCCCCGCTGGCCACTTCGCGGTTGAGTTCACGGGCTATGCGGACCATCTTCTCGATCTGCTGCACCGAGGTGGCGCGCTGGCCGTCGGGGCCGAACAATGTGTCCTCGATACCCACGCGCACGTGCAGACCCAGGGCGATCGCCATGGTGGTCATGGGCACGACGTTGCGATTGAGCGTTTCGATGGTCAGGACCGCACCGTCGGGCGTGCGGCGCACGAATTCGAGCATGTCGGCCGGATGCAGTCCCGACGCGCCGCCGCCGATCGCCACATAGTTGAGGATCAGCGGCCCGCTGTAGTCACCGCGCCGGATCAGGCGCTCGACGCTCTCGAGACCGGTAAGGCTGGCCAGCATGAAGTGCGGCTGGATACCGGCGGCGACCAGGCGCCGGATGTGCTCCGTGTGCCAGGAGGGATTCGAGGGGACCACCATGTCCCGATAGGCCGCTTGAACAGCCGGGTTGGCCAGTGACGTCCCTTCGATGTCGGCAGGCGTCATCAACTCCATCACGTTCATTTGGCCGGTGTTGATCGCTACCGTGACCTGATCCGGGCGCGGATCAAGATCGGCCAGCATGTGTCGCGTGTCGTCGCTCAGCCACTTCGCGGCCTGCCCCTCGTTCTCCGGCGCGAAGGAGATGGAGCCGCCGACCTGCAGGATCATCTTGGGCACCGCATCGCGCAAGCGCGCCAGCAGCTCATTGAACATGGACAGCCGCTTGCTGCCCTTGCCATCCGCCTCGCGCACGTGCACGTGCAGCACCGTGGCACCGGCGTTGTAGCAATCGACAGCCTTCTGGACCTGTTCGTCCATGGTGACCGGAATGTCATCGGAATCGCCAGGCATCCATTGCGGCCCGTAGGGGGCAACCTGGATCACCAGCTTTTCCTGGTTCTCGGGCAAGAGGGAATCGTCTAGGAAATGCATGTCTGTCCGTCCTTTTTCTCAGTAAGTGCGCGAGTGGTGTTCAGGCGGCGGCGCGCTCGCCCTTAGCGTGTTCCCGCTGCAACGCGGCAAGCTCTTCCAGCAAGATTGGTGCGCCAAGGCTGCTCGTGTGGATGCCAAGTACGCTGACGGCCTGCAGCACCGCGGCAATCTCTTCCTTGGTAGCGCCGAGTTCGAGGGCCTTGCGGATGTGACGGCGCGTGCCAGGCGCGTACATATGGGTACAGGACGCATCCACTGCGATGGCGAGAAACTCGAGCACCTTAGGTTCGAGCACACCCGACATCACGGGGTGCATACCCATCACCATGAATTTCTCGGCCCACACCGGGTCGAGTTCGGCAAAGGCATCCCAGGCCGGATTCCAGTTTCCGGTTGCCCGCAACTGATCGCAGAGGGGGGTGGGGCTGAGCTGGAGCTCGCTGTTCGTTTCACTGCTCAAGATTGTCTCCTTCTGATCTGTGCGTTCCCCAAGCACCGCGCGAGGCATACGCGACAAGCGCAGTATCGGCGATTGGCCAACGATCATTTGATCGTTTGGGAGTTTTGTTTTACATTTTGGGAATCTTAGGGAAAACGCCATGTCCTATTTCGTACGCAGCGCGAGCCTCAGCAACTACGTCGAAGTAGCGCGCTCGTTAGGCCTGGAGCCTTACGAGCAGTTGAGTGCGGCCAGCATCAGCGCCTACGCGCTGTTGGACCCGGATACCAGGATTCCGGTCGAGGCCGTGGGTCGTTTGCTGGAAACGTCAGCGCAAGCCGCCGGCGTCCAGGACTTTGGCTTGCGCATGGCCGAGACGCGCCAGCTCGCGAACCTGGGAGCCTTGGCCTTCGCGATGAGCGAAGAGCCAACCCTGCGTGGAGCGCTCGACTCGATGGCCCGCTATATGCGCTTGCACAACGAAGGACTGGCCACCCGAATCGAAGAAGCGGAGGGCCTCGTCATCATCCGGGAAGAAATGCTGGGCTTGCGTGTGCCAGGCTCTGCAAGGCAATCCGCGGAGTTGGTGGTCGGCGTCCTTTATCGAACGTTGCTTCTCTTCCTGGGCACCTCATGGAGACCGCGCAGCATCTGCTTTACGCACGCGGCGCCCACCAGCACGGCCACGCATATGCGTGTCTTTGGCATGCCCGTTCTGTTCAATCAGGATTTTGATGGCATCGTCTGCCGCGCTGCCGACCTGCAGGCACCCTTGCCGACCTACGACCCCATCATGGCGCAACAGGTCAGGCAGTACCTCGATGCCATGCTTGCCCAGAGCAACACGAACATGGTTGACAAGGTCCGGCAACTGGTCTTCGCTATGCTGCCCTCGGGCGACTGCTCCGTTGAGCGCATCGCGCAACAGCTAGGCGTAGACCGCCGCACCATTCACCAGCATTTGAGCGCCCATGGCGAAAACTATTCGACCGTACTCAATGCGGTGCGGGTCGAACTGGTGACGCGCTATGCGGAGAACCGCGAGCGACCACTCTCGGAAGTCGCGACGCTGCTGGGCTTCTCTTCGCTGAGTGCCTTTTCGCGGTGGTTCAGCAACTGTTTCGGCTGCAGCGTCACGAAATGGCGCGCCACCAAAAATGCCGCCCCGCTGTCCAGCATGCAGGCCAAGAGCTGATGCCGGGGCGAGATCCTTCTGCCGGCAAGGCTTAGCCGATGACGAAGCGCTGTCCGTCATCGACCACAAGCGTCGAGCCGGTCACGAATGCGCCGGCCCGCGACGCGAGCATCAACAGCGCCCCGTCGAGGTCGTCGGGTGTGCCGAGACGCCGGCGAGGCGTTTCGTTTTGGGGAGCAACGTTCTGTCGGGGGCGGGCTCAAATCCAAGCGAACGCAGCTTCTCGCGAATGGCCGCTGTGTCCCAGGCAACCTTGACTTCATCATGGATCAGCCTGGTGGTTGCCTCGGCGGTGCGGCGAGGCAACCACACGCCGATCCAGGCGTGGGAGTTCAGCTCGGCATGGCCACGTTCCGCAAATGTCGGCACGTTGGGCAGCAGCGGCGACCGCTTGTCGCCCACTATCGCGACGGCCTTCAGTTTTCCGGCCCGAATGTGCCCCAGCACATTCGGGAATTGGCGGGCTCGAAGTATCTGCTTCATGCATTGCGCACGCCATCCGACACGCGAGCTGCGAGACGCGTGTTCTCGCAGCCAGTCCAGTATGGGGCAGACTTCAATGGCATCGTTTGCATGGCCAGGGAACTGACGCTGACGACCTACTCGCGGCTGGACAAGTACGCGCAGCAGTACGTGGAGTCGGTTGCCGCCAACGCCGGCCAATCGTCGACGGAGAAGGTGCGCCAACTAGTCCTGACGCTACTGCCCTCGGGGAAATGCACGCTTGCCGATATTGCCGGCCATCTCGGTGTGGAGGAGCGTACGGTGCGGCGCCATCTGCTACGAGAGGGCCATTCCTACAACGCATTGCTCAGCGAGGTCCGCCGCGAGCTCGCAATAGGCGCGCCTCGCCTTGCATGATTGGCCTATAGGGTTGCTCCTGACTGGCCTACTGGAACACCAGCGTGCCCAGCGATTGCCCATTGATATGGAACACCGTGGATTTGGACGAAACAAAGCTGATGTTGCCGCTGGTGTCGATGCGAAATGTGGTCTCATCCTCGGCGATGCGGGCATTGCTGTTGTCGAATACCTTGTCGAGCAAGGTCAACAGCAGGCTGTTCCCGGTATCGGTGGCAACGCTATAGGACTCGGTAAGTGTACCCACCTTCGTTGCCCGTGTGCTGTCCGAGTAAATTGTGGCGCTTGTCAGAGGTCCCGAGTCGCCAGCCTTCACTGTCGGCGGAATCGTATGGTCGGCGAACACCACGAAGGCATCGCCCTCGTCGATCACCATCACAGCATAGGTAACTGTATTGCGGAAGATGGTCCTGGTGTTCGAGAACGGCGCCGAATTTCCATTTGTGACAACCGTGCCGCTGACGGTTTCAGTGGTCCTCAATACCGAAGTGTTATTCAGAGAGGTCGCAACGAAAGGGGTGGCGGTTAGTGTTCCGGAGCCTGATACCGGCACATTCTCTACCGTGCCGGAAATCGAGAAATTTGCGGTCAGTCCATTCGCCGCCAGACCTGCCATGGCTGTGCTGAGTGGCACCGTCAGAGGCTGCGCCGGCGTGCTTGCTGCCTCGTTGCTGGCGTTGTCGTCGCCCCCGCCGCCGCAACCGCCGAGAAAGAATGAAATTGCAAGCACAAGAAGGAATCTCTTGGACATCGCAGTCTCCTCGCCGAAGTGTCCCGGATTCGAAACTTGTCTTGGCATGCGACCCGGCGGAACGGGTAGGACATGGCGCAAACCGCAATCTTTCCATACCCGCAACCCATGCAAAATGCCCTGCTGTCGGCAGGCTTGGCGCGCGAGGTCGTCACCTCAATTAAGCTGCAACAAAGATACCAACACTGCCGGATGTGTTGTTTTTATTATGTTCTGGCAGACCTATAGATTCGACGCGCTGGTGAAATCGGTGCAACCTGTTTCGTTCAGGATACAGTCCGGAAGCTGTTGTCGACCCAAAGAGGCATTCGAGGCAACGCGGTAAACGGCGAAAGTCCGGTGCGGATTCAACTGGCGCGCGCGATTCCATCAATACGTTGCAAGCACCGGTTGAATCCGCAGCCGAACTCCTGCCACTCTTCAAGGTAACAAGACAGCCCGTCCCTTGATGCGTCCTTCCCGCAGTCGCTGATATACGTCGACGGCGCTCTCGAGGGGGAAGGTCTCCACATCGGCGTGGATTCTGCCGGTTTCGGCGAGCGCAATCACTTCCATCAGCTCGCTTCGTGATCCCCAATACGGAATGCTCACCTGACAGCCATAAGGCGGGCGGTTGGGAGAATAGTGAAGCGTCCCGCCGGCGAGTCCTACCACGGTGATTCGGCTCGCGCGGCCGACGACGCGGCAGCAAAGATCGATGGTCGACTGTGCGCCGACGAAATCGAGGGCCACGGCTACGCCACGCCCGCCGACCAGGTCGAGAATCTCTTCGGCAGCGCGGTGCCCATCCCGGGTGTTGATCGTGTGTGTGGCTCCCAGCGCGCGCGCATGAGCCAGCCTGGCGTCGTCGATGTCACCGGCAATGATCTTCACTGCTGCCATGGCCCGCAGGATCTGCAATGCCATGTGGCCGAGTCCACCAATGCCGAGGACCAGGATGCTCGCATCTGGTGTCAACAGGGGCAGTGCCGCCTTGATCGCATGATAGGGAGTGAGCGCCGCATCGCTGAGCGGCGCAGCTTCTGCCGGATCGAGCGTGCCCAGCGGCACCAGCAGGCGCGCGGACGGAACGATCATGTATTCGGCCATGCCGCCATCGAGGCCCAGGCCTCCACCTACTGCCGGGCTCCTCGCATGGCCTTCGCAATAGTTTTCGGCCGAGGTCTGGCAGGTGCGGCAAACGCCGCAGCCCCAGGGGCCATAGACAGCGACCGGATCACCTTCCTTCCATCCTGTCACGCCATCGCCCAAGGCTTCCACCCATCCCGCATTCTCGTGGCCCAGTGTGAATGGACCGGTCCTGCCGATGCCGTGGTCCAGGACGTGAAGATCGGAATGGCAGAGGCCCGCGCCGCCGATCTTTACCAACACCTGCCCTGGACCGGGTATAGGCTTGGGCAGATCAACGATTTCCGGGGGACGGCCAGCCTCGATATATCTGACTGCTTTCATGGAAATGACAATTTCATCTGGCGCTGAGGCGCTTGGTGAGCCGAAACGGCATGAATATCAGTCCGCCTTGATATCAAACGATTTGACGATCTTTGCATTGCGGTCGTACTCGAGGCGCAGCTCACTTGCCAGTTGAGCTGTGGGCTGATCCGGCATGGGTTCAAAGCCCACGGAAATCAACCGGTCACGAACCTTTGGCGTTGCTGCGGCCTTGCTCACCGCCGCATGGATCTTCTCTGTCAGTTCAGAAGAAACCTTTGCAGAGACTACAACCCCGGTCCAGTTCCTGAACTCGATATCCGGGTAGCCTTGCTCTGCAAGCGTCGGCACATTCGGCAACTGAGGCCAACGCGTCTTCGACGCCACGCCGAACACCTTGATCTTGCCCGCGGCAATGAGAGGTCCGGATGTCACGACGCCATCGAACATGAGCGGAACCTGTCCTCCCATGACCTGGGTCAGTGCCGGCACGGACCCGGGGAACGGCACATGTGTGAGATCCAGGCCGGCCTCCTTGCTGAACATGGCACCTGCGTACTGGGAAGCGGTGCCGGAGCTATACGAGGCGTAGCTCAGTTTCCCCGGATTCGCCTTTACCCAGGCGACTACGCCCTTCACGTCTTTGGCTGGTACGCCCGGCGATCCCACGAACACCATGACGCCGCGCCCCAGGGCAACCACCGGCTTCACATCCTTCAGCGGATCGAAGCCGACGTTAAGCACCTGTGGCACCTCCGTCAATACGTTGCTGGCCGTCAGAAGGATCGTCCTCCCGTCCGGCGGCGACGAAAGCATCGACTTGACGCCAATGGCGCCGCCCGCACCCGGCTTGTTATCCACCACCACGGGTTGGCCGATCTGGGCAGACAGTTCGTCCGCCACGATTCTGGCCAGCGTATCGATGGTGCCGCCGGGCGGGGCGGGAACGATCATGCGCACCGGCTTGTCGGTCCAGGCCAAGGCGCCATTCGCCCCGAACGCCATGAACGCCATGAAGAGCGTGCAAGTCAAGTACTTGCAGGTTCTGGTGATGATTCTGCGATTCATTTGTTTGTCTCCACCGTGAATCATTAACACATACGTGGCTTTGCAAGAGGATTGCTGAATCCCTCTATCGAATGAGCCAGAGGCTACTCAAGACTCAGGATGGGCAACGGCACCGCCAATGCCTGCATTTCCGGGCACGGCCGATAGGCTCGCAGGCTCAGATGGAAAGGACCGGTCGGAGCCGGTAGCCAGTTGGCCCTGCGTGTCGGCTCCGCGGGCATCTTGTGCTGGATGTAGATGTGGAGTGAATGGTCCGCCTCGTAGTGAAGTTGCGCGGTCCGGTCTCCGATGGAGTAACGGTCTATGGCGTTCTCCACGAAGAACCTTCGGCCATCCGGAGTCGGTTCATAGAGCGCTAGCGACCAGAACGCCTCCACCGGAATGCCCTGGCGAGGTATGGTCAGGCAATAGTTGTTGGAGCCGTTCAGCACCTGTCCGTCGTCACCGGTCGTCCGGCCGATGTAAACAGCCTCGTCCGGCGGCAACGCCCCAAGTCCTGCGAGAGCGAGCGCGGCCCGCCACTCATAGCGTGCCTCGGCGTCTTCCAGCTTATCGAGTACCCACCAGCCCTGGATCTTGCGGCGCCGGCTCATGAAGGCGCTCCGCAGGCGGCCGTGAGCGGCCGCAATGCCCGCTTGCCACGCATTGCTGGTGGCGTCCGGCAAGCTGGCCCACGGATCGCAGGCGCCCGGCACCATCCCGACTGCCGCGATCCTCGACAGCATCGGCGCATCCTCGGCGGGTGGCGGATTGCGTCCCAACTGCTCGGCAACGACAGCAAGAAAGTTGGCCGGATCCATCGAATCCGTCGGCTTGACGGCTGGGCTGCGAACAGGCTTGCAGGGGGTCACAGACAGGCATTCCTGCATCGCATGCGCCGCCGCGAGATCGTCTTCCCCATTGACGATCCACCTCGCAAGCAGCCAGACATCATTGCCGGGCGCTCGAATCACGCGCCCGGCGATCGGCTGGTCGTGATCGTCGGGACCGGCAAGCGTGATCACGACGGGCCCGGTTGCGTCCTGGTGCTGGCCGAGCAGCGCAAAGTTGTTCGTGAACGCATCCATGAACGCAATCGACCAATACCGGTCGGGTGGCAGCGCATCCACGGCGACCCGGACGGGGCCGCCCGACAAGTCAAGCCACGCCCGCGAATACAGCGTGTCGTTGTTCGGCGTCGTGATCCAGCGGCACTGATTGTCGGCCAGCCTGCGGTCATGGCAAATGGTGTTTGGCGCAAGCCCGGCTTGGTCCGTCCAACCCGTCATGTCCTGATAGCGTGTCCTGGCTACCTCATAAAGGGGGAAGCCATAGGCAAACGCATCGTAAATCGCAGCATCAAGATCTTGGCTCATCGCATCTCCTTGCCGGGTGCGGCGTCATGACGTTCCGCGACCAGGAGATCGCGCCGCCGTTCCTGGCTCGATCGGGCGGCATGATTGAAGATGCCCTTTGTCATGGTCGCGGCCTCATTGGCCGAACGTGCCGCGTAGACCCTTGCCCGGGCCCGATGGGCAGCCTCGGATCCGGGCTCGGCCAGAATGCTCAACTCGATCAGATGACACGCCATCCGGAGATCGCCCTCGGCTTCGAGTTCGGCGGCACGCTCGAGAACCCTGGTCACGCCGCCAGACAACGCAATCCATTCACAGGCTTGCTGGAGCCGGGGCGCGGGAAGCAGGTTATCGGGCTCGCCATCCCACCATCCGCCATAGCGACGCCAGACATTGCGCACCAGGAACTGCGGGTGGTCGTAGATCGGCTTCAGATAGGGCTTGTCCGCCAGGTGCGCCGGCGGCGCGACGCGATGGATGACGTCATCCAATGGCAGACCTTGATTCATCAGGGCGAGCGTCTGCCGTTCAATCGACTCCAGGTACTCAGCCGTGTCGAGCAACGCCTCCCTGATGCGCGTCGCGCCGAAGACCGGCATGCCATGGCCGCAAATCATCGTCTCCGGTTGGCATCCCGCCATCTCGCGCAAGGCAGTCGCCCACTCGTCGCAATAACGCTGGACTTTCTGGGGGTTGCCCGCATTGGGAACAGCCCAGATGAACAGGTCCCCAGGAAACAGCCAACGGCGTTCTGGCACCCACACCCAGACATGATCGTCCGTTTCGCCACGGGCGTGCCGCAACTCGAACGTCAGATCGCCGATCTTCAAGGTGAGAGCCCGATCGAACGTCACGTCCGGATAGCGAAAGTCCGTGGGTCCCTTGGCCGGGCCGAGTTGACGGCTGAACTGTCGTGCCTTGACGGCATCGATCCAGCCTGCCGTTTTCCGGTATCGATCCAGGTGCTGGGGCAGCAGCGTGTGTGCATACACGACGGGTGCGGCCCAGCCGCGCAGCGCCGCTTCTTCATCGAAGCGGCGCGTTGACCAGATGTGGTCGAGATGGTGCTGGGAGAAGACAGCCGCAACCAGCGGGGTATCCGGGCGCCACTTCCGGACTGTTTCGTAAACACGATCCATATCGCTGCGGGTACCGGCGTCCAGCATGATGAGTCCCGCCCCGGTGTCGATCACGCTGATCGCCGCCACCCCCTTGAAGTAGAGCAGGCCGGGTGCAAGTTCCTGGGCACCGGGGTATGTCCCGGTAACGGGGTGGTCTGTATCGAGCAGGTCAACCTGACCGTGCCAGTATTGTTCTGCGAGGGAGAGGAAATCTGTCTCAGTCATCGGACTATCCAAGGAATTCCGGTTGATCGGGCCGATCGATTCGCAAGGCTTGCGTTGGCGCGCCTTCGGCGAAGGGATGTGGCCAATCTAGCCGAGGTATCATGCGAGGAATGCCACCTACGTGGCATAGCCACCTGGTACCTTCCCTTAGACTGAGTCGGACATGAAAGTCTCTGCTGGACCACTTTCGGGGCGCCCCTCGCCAAATATCAGCAGCCTTGAGGGTTTGCCTGAGCATTCTCTTCGCGCCTTGCGCGAAGTCGGCGTGCTGCGGCGGTGGAGGCGAGGCCAAGTCTTGCACTGGGCGGGCGATCACGCTGAGTCGATCCTCGCAGTGCAGAAGGGACTATTGCGCGTTTGCAGTCATGACTCCTCCGGTAACGAGAACATCCTTGCCTGGATCGAACCGGGCATGATCGGCGCACTGGCTCCGGTGATCGCCAACCAGCCTTTCAATTTCAACATCGTCGCCGACTGTCAAAGCGAAGTTCTGCACATTCAGCGCGAGCGACTCCTCGAGCATCTCGGGCGCGATCCGACGACGGCATTGGCCATCACCATGATGCTCAGCAGCAGGCTGAATAACGTGCTGGAAATGTTCGGCACGCAGGCCTTCGAATCACTGGCGGACAAGGTATGGGGCCGCCTGGTTCAACTGGCAATGCAGTCCCGGCAAGCCAATACCCCCACAGTCTGCATCGAGGTAACGCAGGCGGACCTGGCAAGATCCGTCGGTGGTTCACGCTACCGCGTGGGTCTTGAATTGAACCGACTAGAGGCAATGGGAGTCATTGCTCTGTCGCGCGGACGAATCAAGATCCAGCGCGCGCATATTGAGCGCCGCTCCAGGGGGCGTTCGTAGTGCCTCGCCCGCTGATAGGGTTGAATATTGAGGGTTCGCTGACGTTCGAGCGTTGTCACCGTGCCCGATTCGCGCAGAAGCCGCCTTATTGCTGAATGGCCGAAGGCCTTATTCCTTCCTAAGCAAATCATCGGAATTCGGCGATGAACCAAAAAAATGCCCGCCGTGATTAACGGCGGGCATTCCTGGCAACGAAAGCGGTGGCGACGCGCCGGGGCTATTCCAGCTTCGCCCCCGAGCGCTCGACGATATCCTTCCACTTCCTGTAGTCAGACTGCACCAGTTCGGAGAACTCCCTGGTCGTCATCAGCTTGGCTTCGGCGCCTTGCTCCTGGATCGCCTGGATCATCGCCGGCGTGGCGAGGACCTTGTTCACTTCGGCATGGATGCGGTTGACCACTTCGGGCGGTGTCCTGGCCGGGGCGAACAGGCCGTACCAGGTGCTGACGTCCACCTGCTTGTAGCCGCTTTCCGCCACGGTGGGCACGTCGGGCAGCGATGTGCTGCGCGTGGCCGAGGTCACGGCCAGCGCGCGCAGCTTGCCCGCCTTGACCTGTGCCAGCGCCGACGGCACCGAGGCCACCATCAGGTCCACGTTGCCGGCCAGCGCGTCCATCATCGCCGCGTTGGAGCCCTTGTAGGGCACGTGCAGCAGCTTGATCCCCGCCGCATGGCTGAAGATCTCGGCGGCCAGGTGGATGGTGGTGCCGTTGCCCGGCGAGCCATACTTGACCGCGCCCGGCGCGCTGCGCGCGGCGGTGACCACGTCGGCCAGCGTCTTGAAGCGCGAATTGGCCGACGTGACGATCACAATCGGCGTGTAGGCGACATGGCTGATCGCGACCAGGTCGCGGTTCGGCACATAGTTGACCGACTTGTACAGCCACGGCGCGACCACCAGGTTGTCCTTCTGGCCCATCACCAGCTCGTAGCCGGTCGGTGCTGCCCGGACCGCCTCGGCGATGCCGAGCGTGCCGCCCGCGCCGGGCTTGTTGTCCGGCACGAAATTCCACTTGGTGGCCTGGCCGACCTGCGTCGCCACCAGGCGGGACAGGATGTCCGTGCCACCGCCGGGCGGGAACGGAATCACCAGCCGGATCGGCTTGGTCGGAAAGGTGGCCGGGGTTTGCGCGTGGGCGCTCGTCAGTCCGCATGCCACCAGCAGGGCGGCAAAGAGGGCCTTCAACATCTTGTTTCTCCTCGATCGAAATCTTGCAGGGCGGACCCTGGCTTGCTGCCTGTGAACCTGTCGGATTGCGGCGGTGTTGGGCACTGGAACGGCCCGGAGCGGATGGCGGGGAACGTCTGGATCGTGCGGTGGCGAGGCAAGCGCAGGGTGTCGGCCCTGGTCGCGAAGGCACATTTTCGCATATTAGGTATGCGTTGGCCCGATATCGCCTGCCGGGAGCAGGGCTGTCGCGTCGGCGCGCTCAGCCGGCCAGCGCGCGGCAGAGCGATTGCAGGTCGCTGAGGATCAGGTGAGGGCGTGCGCCGCCGCGTTGCCATTGCGCGGTGTGGGGGCTGTCCGGGCGTACCAGCCAGGCGGCCTGCAGTCCCGCATCGAGTGCGCCAACGACGTCGAGATCGGGATCGTCGCCCACATGCAGCATTTCTTCCGGCGGTGTATCGACCGCCGCGGCCGCCGCATGGAAGATCGCCGCCGCGGGCTTGGCCGTGCCGAACGTCCCGGCGCTGAGCGCCGCGCGGAAGAAGTGATGGCCGCCGGTGACCTTCAGGTCGGCGTTGCCATTTGACACAGCCACCAGCGGGAAGCGTGCGCTGAGCCATTCCAGCGCGGGCAGCGCATCCTCGAAAAATTCGACCTGCTGCCGCGCGGCAAAGAAGGCGTCGTACGCGTCTTCGGCCAGGCTGGCATCTTCTCCGGCCATCTCCAGTGCCAGCAGGATCGAGCCGATGCGCAGCGCGCGGTAGTCATGCGCAAGATGCGGGTTCCCGCCTTCATAGCTCGCGCGCAGGTCGCGCAGCACCGCGGGCGAGGTCAGCACCCCGGCCGTCTTCGGCGCGTGCTGCAGCAGCCAGGCCAGCAGCGTCGCCTCGGCGCGGGCCACGGCGGGGCCGAACGGCCACAGGGTGTCGTCGAGATCGAAGGAGATGGCGGAGACCTTGGACAGGTGCATGGGGCGGAACGCTGCGGATTGGCGCGGGGGACGGGTCTGGTAGCTTACCACCGCGCAGGCCCGGTTTCGGATCCGCCAGCGGTCCATGTGCCGGCCGGCGCGCGCCCGCCATGGCCGTGCGCGCATGCGTGGCTGCCTTCCAGGCAAGCGCTGGCTACTTGCCCTGCCGCTGATCCGGCTTGCGGCTTGCATCGCCCTGGTGTTGCCTGCGCGGGTCCTGGTTCTTGAAGCCGCCGTAGCTGCTCTGGCCCGGATCGTCGCTGCGGCTATTGATGTCGCTCGCATCGCGGTCGGTCCTGACGCCCGGGTTGGGCTGGGCCCCAGGCGCATTCCGCTGTTCCTTTTGCGTTGCCATATCGATCTCCAGTGGGTTGGCCGGAACCGTAGGAGCTGCAACATCCATGCCGTGACGGGCAGGGCGCGCCGCGGACTCTGGCGGCGCTGTGCCGGAGGGCGTTGCGCCCAGCGTTTCGTGCTTTCATCTGAACATCTTGCCGCCCGTTGTAGAAATGGACGATCAGGTAAAAGGCGTGTTCTAACATCTCTTTTCCCCGCGCTCCCACGGAGTGGCGCGAGGCGAACTTCCGCACGGACAGGGTGTCGTTAGCTACATAGCTGCAACCCGCAACGAACAGGACGACGCATGAATCTTGACCTCCTCCTCGAACATCCCTGGTTCGGCACGTGGACCGCCGCGCTGGTCGCCGTTATTGTCGCGCTGATCGCGCATCGCCTTGGCGGCCTGCTGCTGTTGCGCATTGCCCGCGCCACGCCGGTGCTGCATGCCATCGTGATCAAGGCGCGCGCGCCGGCCAAGGCGGTGCTGCCGCTGCTGGCATTGCAGACGGTGTGGCAGGCGGCGCCGGACGACCTGCGCTGGATCGACAACGTGCGGCATCTCAACGGACTGCTGATGATCATTGCCACGACCTGGCTGGCGGCGCGCATCATCGCGGGCTTTGCGCAAGGCGTGCTGGAACGGCACCCGGTCGACGTGGAGGACAACATGGGTGCGCGGCGCATCCACACGCAAACGCGGGTGCTGTCGCGCATCGCCATGTCGCTGGTGATCGTGATTGGCGCGTCGATGGTGCTGATGACCTTCCCGGGTGCGCGGCAGGTCGGCGCCAGCCTGCTGGCCTCGGCGGGCGTGGTCGGCCTGATCGCGGGCTTTGCCGCCAAGCCGGTGTTCAGCAACATGATTGCCGGCTTGCAGCTGGCGCTGACCCAGCCGATCCGGCTGGACGATGTGCTGATCGTCGAGGGCGAGTGGGGCCGCGTGGAGGAGATCACCGGCACTTACGTGGTTCTGCGGATCTGGGATGAGCGCCGCCTCATCATCCCGCTGCAGTATTTCATTGAGAAGCCGTTCCAGAACTGGACCCGCAGCAGCGCGCAGCTGATGGGCTCGGTGTTCTTCCACGTGGACTACGGCATGCCGCTGGCACCGCTGCGCAAGGAGCTGGAGCGCATCGTCCATGCGGCGCCCGAATGGGACCGGCGCTTCTTCAACCTGGTGGTGACCGACGCCACCGAACGCACCATGCAGCTGCGCGTGCTGTGCACCGCGGCGTCGTCCGGACTGGCGTGGGACCTGCGCTGTGTGGTGCGCGAGGGACTGATCGACTTCATGCAGCGCGAGTATCCGCAGTTCTTGCCTCGCCTTCGCATTGAAGGGGAGGGTGAGGGCAAGGGCGATGCCGCGGTTCGCGGCGCCGCCGTGCACATGGCGTGAAGCGGTGTGCCCGGCATCGCCCCTTGCCGCGCGGATCAGAAGTCCACCTTCTCTCCCGGCTGCGGCACGATCACGCGCGTGGCCGCGCCCGCGCCCAGCGCGGTGGTGAATTCTTCCGGCGTGCCGCGCAGCTGCGGTGAAGTCAGGTAGTGGATGGGGATCGCAAAGCGCGGCCTGACCATGTCGCGCATCGCGATCGCCGCGTCCTGCGGCCCCATGGTGAAGTGGCCGCCGATCGGGATCAGCACCAGGTCGGGCTTGTAGCGGTCACCGATCAGCCGCATGTCGCCGAACAGGCCGGTATCGCCCATGTGCCAGACGCGGAAGCCGTTCTCCATCTCGACGATGTAGCCGACCGGTTCTCCGCCATAGTGTGTCTCGTCCTTGCCGGTGGCCGGGTTCTTCATCACCAGTTCCGACGAGTGCTCGGCATGTACCGCGGTGATCCTGGGTCCGGTCGGGCCGAATGGCATCACGGTGCCGCTCTTGCCAAAGCGCTGCACCAGCGTGGCCGGGACCATGCCGAGGCTGATCAGTGCCTGGCCCATGCCGCCTGCGTTGTAGATCGGCGCGTTATTGAGCTGCGCCAGTGCCGGGGCGTCGCCGAGGTGGTCGCTATGTGCGTGGGTCACCAGGATCAGGTCGACCTTGCCCAGCGAGGACAGCTGCTTGAAGCCTGCAGGCGTCTTCGGGTTGGTGGTCAGCCACGGATCGATGACGATGACCTTGCCACCCGGCGAGGTGATGCGGATCGCGGCCTGGCCGAGCCACAGGACTTCGGTCTTGCCGGCGGCGGCAGGGGTGGTGGCGGTGGGCGCCTGCGTGACCGCGGTGGGTGTCGGCGTGGACGTGCCGCAGGCAGCGAGCGTGGCGACGGCGGCGGTGAGTGCGACTGCGCGGAATCTGATCATGGTCATTCCTTCCGTGGCTGAGTCATGGGTCGAACCGTTCCACCCTGAGGTGTGCAGTGCGGCAGCGTCGGTGCCGCAAGCGCGGCGCGTGACAGGCGAGGGCGGGGTGCCTGTCGCAGTATCGGCACGAGGGTGGTGAGTGTCAATGCGGCACGGCCCAGCCTCTGCCGCTGCGGCGCGGCTTAGCGGGCGAAGACGCCAAGCCCTTCATGATCGTAGTACTCCAGCCATACCCGGTCGCTGGCAAATGCCGCCCGGGAGATCGTGCCGGGGGTGGCGTTCTCGTTATGGAGCGTGAATGTAAAGACATCTCCATCCCAGTGCGTCAGCGGCAAGACCAGCGGCTTCGCGCCGAGCGTCATCACCAGCGCGCCACCCTGTTCGGCGACCAGAAGCGGGCCGTAGTAGTCGTTGTTGTAGGTGCCGGCATAGGTGGACAACGCCCGCGCTGGCAAGGCGTTTGCCGGCGGCGACTGGCCGACCAGCCTGCCTTCGGGCAGCAGCAAGGGCGCGAGGGCATCGGCAAAGATCGCGCCCCAGTCGCGGCGGAAGGCGCCGTACTGGACCAGGTCGAAGAACTGCGCATTCATCGTTTCCGGGATGCCGATGGGATAGCCGTTGGTCAGGGTGACGATGGCCAGGTTCAGCGACGGCACCGCTGTAAAGCTGGTGGCCGCGCCGACCGCGAACGCGCCGGAATGGTTGTAGTTGGTCAGCCCCAGCTCGGTCGTGCCGACATTGAAGCCGTAGCCGTAGTAGCTCGCCGGGCGGCCCTGGACAGGCGGGCTGCTTTGCATCTGCTGGGACAGCGCGGGCGCGAGCGCCGCGGCGTCGACGATGCGCTGGCCGGCAAACTCGCCTTTGGCCAGCACCATGATCAGCCATTTCGCCAGGTCGTTGGCCGAGGCGCTGACCCCGCCGGCGGGCGACTGCGCATCGGGCATGGTGCCCATGCCTTGCACCCAGCTGCCATTGACCTTGACATGGCCGAGTGCGCGGTTGTCGCGCGCGGCAAAGTCGGCGTAGCGCGAGCTGGTGCGGGTCATGCCCAGCGGCTGGTAGATGGCCTGCTCGGACAGCGTGGCCCAGTCGATGCCGGCGGCGTTCGCCACCGCCTCGGCGGCGGCGGTCATGCCGAAGTTGGTGTACTCATAGACCGCGCGCAACGGATGCAACGGCAGGAAGCGCAGTCGCGTCAGCACCTCGCGGCGATCGTAGCCCATGTCTTCGAGCCGGTCGCCGGCGTGGTCGGGCAGGCCGGACCGATGCGCGTAGAGGTCGCCGATGGTGACGGCTTCGGTCGCTTCCGCATCGGACAGCGCGAACCATGGCAGGTGCTGGATCACCGGGGTGTCCCAGCCGATGCTGCCGCGCCCCACCTGCCGCGCTACCACCGTGGCGCCGATGGACTTTGAAACCGAGGCAAGCTGGAACACGGTATCGGCGTCGACCGGTGCGGGATCAGTCACCAGCCGGCGGCCGAAGCCCCTGGCGTAAGCGGTTTGATTGCCACGCACCACGGCGATGGCCATGCCGGGCACTCCGGAGCTTGCCATCAGGTTGGTGGCCAGCGTGTCAACCTGGGCGATGGCGGCGGTGATCTGCGCTTCGGACACCGGGTTCGGCGGCGGCTCCGGATCGTCATCGCCGCCGCAGGCGGGCAGGGTCGGAACGAGGAGGCCGCTCAGCGCGGCTCCAAGGAAACGGCGACGCTCTTGCAGTTTGCCCACGACAGGTCTCCCGACGGCGGCGCTACGGCGCCTTTGGGATTTACTGTAGGCGATGGGCACGGGCAATGAATGCGAAGCGTCTCATGTACGCCCTGGCATCGGGGCGGGAGACTTGAGGCCTCACCGAGGGGTTCGGTGAGCGGGCGTGACAACCCGAACGAATTGATGGAGTTTGGTATGAATCGCGCGAGCAAGCCTTCTCCACGGCGGGCCGGGCGGGGCAGCCACATGGCTGGCCGGTTTTTCCATCGATTCACCGGTTGTCACCCCCGCTGTCAGGCCCGCCACCTTCATTGCAGACCTCAGGGTTGGCGGGCAGTCTCTAGTCGGAGAAAAGCAAAATGCAAATGCGCACCTATCACGCGGAAGTGCTGAACATCGTCCCGCCTGGCGCGGTGGAAACGCTTGAGCGAATCAGCGCCGGGCGGAGCGCGATCCTTTCGTTGCTTGAAATCGAAAGCGAGCGCTCCGAGTCCTGTCATGCCATGCATTCCCTGCTTGCGATGGTCAAGCAGCAGCTGGATGAAACAACGGGAGAGTTCTGTCCGGCGGATTGATTGGCCGGTTTGGAAACAAAAAGCCCGCACTGTCGTGCGGGCTTCTCGCTTGAAACTTTGGTGCCCAGGAGAGGACTCGGTCACGCCGGCGCGACCCCGGCTGCGCTGGCAAGCGCAGCCCTTCTCGTCCTCACGAAAAGCGCTCAAGCGCTTTTCTTCCTGGGCGGAAAATGAAGAAGGCCTGCTCGCGCAGGCCTTCTTTGAATGCTGGTGCCCAGGAGAGGACTCGAACCTCCACAGTGTTGCCACCGCTAGGACCTGAACCTAGTGCGTCTACCAATTCCGCCACCTGGGCAAGGTAAGCGCCGCATTCTACATAAGGCGGCGGAATTTGCAAGCACGAATTGGCAGGAAAGCGGGTCCGATCAGAACGACGGCACCATCGCGCCCTTGAACTGCGCCTTCATGAACTGGCGCACGTCTTCCGACTGGTACGCGGCGACCAGCTTCTTGACCCATGGCTTGTCCTTGTCCTGCGTGCGCACCACGATGATGTTGGCGTACGGGCTGTGGATGTCTTCCAGTGCGATCGCATCCCTGGTCGGCTGCAGGCCGGCGGCCAGCGCGTAGTTGGTGTTGATCACGGCGGCGCCGACATCGGGCAGGGCGCGCGCCAGTTGCGCGGCGTCCAGTTCCACGATCTTCAGCTTCCTGGGGTTCTCGGCCACGTCCAGCGGCGTGGCGTTGTTGCCATTGGTGCCGGCCCCGGCCTTGAGCTTGATCACGCCCTGCGACTGCAGCAAGAGCAGCGCGCGGTTCTCATTGGACGGGTCGTTGGGCACGGCCACCTTGGCGCCCTGCGGCAGGTCCTTGGGCGACTTCAGGTTTTTCGAGTAGATGCCCAGCGGCGAGATATAGGTGTAGCCGACGCTCTGCATCTTGTAGCCACGCTGCTTGACCTGGCTGTCCAGGTAGGGCTGGTGCTGGAAGCTGTTGGCATCCAGGTCGCCGGCATCCAGCGCGGCGTTGGGCTGCACGTAGTCGTTGAATTCCACGACCTTGACGTTCAGGCCGTTGCGCTTGGCAACCTTCTGGACGACTTGCCAGACTTCGGCGTCCGGACCGCTGACGGTGCCGACGCGGATGGTCTGTTCCTGGGCCGAGGCGCTGCCGGCGGCGATAAAGCCGATTGCGGAGACGGCTACCGCCAGGCGTTTGATAAGGGACATGCTGCGCATGGGAGTTCTGTAGTGTTTTTTGGTTATGTGGCGAGTGAGACAGTTGCGCCCTGGCAGGGATCGCCTGCGGTGCGAGGTCACAGATTAACGCAATTGCGTCCAAACTGCGCAATATGGGCAGATCTGGCGTCTACTTCTTTTTCATATGCTTATGAATCCGAGCCTAAGAGAAATATCGGCATTAAATGTCGTGAGTCGAGGGTGAGGTCCAGCTGCATTAGGGCCGGCGCGCGGCCCAGTGTTGCTGGCGCTCATCGGGGTGCCGTTGGCAAACTCCCCCTGTCTACAACAAAGATCCGCTCCGGCATCTTCAAGTCACGCAGCGCAAGCATCTCCAGCGGCCCCTGGCCCACCTCCGTACGAAGCTGGTAGCGGATCGGATAGCTCATGTCAGCGGGTGCCGGCACGCTTGCCTCGCGCGCCGTCAGGCTGTCGGGGTTGCCGGAACGCGAGGGCTGTCTGGCTTCGGGCTCGTTCTCGGTCAAGCCTGCCCTAGGCGCCGCAGTGTCGGGGGCGCCCTGCCACGTAAGCTGGAAGGTCGCGCTGTCGAGCGGCACGACGTGGGCACGCTCCAGCATGCGAACCCAGCCCCAGCGTCCATCAAATTCATAGTTTTTGCTGGTGCCCGCTTTTTCTGTCTGCCATTGCAGCAGGGTGCGCGGTTCCTGCAGGTTGTTCGCGGGCCAGGTCATGGACTGCCAGGACTCGCGCTGGTTGAAGTAGTGCAGCTTCTGGTTGTCCACGGTCAGCAGCGTGTCGGTCAGCCCGGGTGTGGGAATGGGCTTGAGCTGGAAGCGGTACATCGGATCGCCTTGCGCCAGCAGGTGGACGCCAATGCGCTGCAAGGTATTGATGACCTTGAGGAAACCTGCGTCCAACGATAGCGCTTGCGCGCTGCTCGCCACCGGCACCCATTGATCTCCCTTTCGTTCGAGGACGCCGGCAAGCTGGGAGCCGAGGAAGGCATTGATCAACCCTCCCTGCGGATGCAGGAATCGCGCCAGTTCCGCCAACGAGGCGTCATTGGCGGTATCGGCAAACGGATAGCGCCCCGCGAACGACCGGTTCCATTCCATCGCAATGCCTTGCTGCCAGTCGTCGTTCAGGCTGGCCTGGGCGGGTGCCATCACAGTCTGCATGGCCAGCGCTATCGGGCGCACGAACAAGGTTTCTCCCATGCCGGCCCATTCGGCGCCGAGGCTGGCGGCCATCAATTGTGCGTAGCTCTGGGTGTCCGCCAGTTCCGAGCCCTTGCCCTGGAACAGGGCTTGGGCCATTTGGCGGGCCTGCGCATCGGCATCGGCACTGTTGCCGATCTGCTGCAAGCGCAGCCGCAGGGCCGTGGCCCGGTCCAGATAGCGCTGCAGGCTCAATTCGCCGCCCCCTTGCGTGCCTTGTCCGGCCTGATGACCCACCAGTCGCAGCACCGGCCCGAACGCCGCGCCGAGCGGGCCGGCCGGGTCGGCCTTGGCGACTTCGGGTGCGTCGCTCTTCTTGCCGAGCAAGTCCTTGGCCTTGTTCACCAGCCTGTCCGACAGCGAGTCCTTGCGCGCACCGGCGCCGCCCTGGTATTCCAGCGACTTCATCAGCGCGATCACTGGCGACTGGCGTGCGTCGGCCAACAGCTTGAGCTGGTCGATGACGGCAGGCAGCGTCGAGGCCGGCTCCCATTGCATACCGTTCATGAACTGCTGCCAGTGCTCGGCGTACTCGGCGAAATACTGCTCGGTCAAGGCGAACTGGAGATCCCTGCCGGAACCTTCGTCAGGCGCGGGCTGCTGCGGCCTGCCGCCCGTGAGCACCCAGTCGTTGTCCACCTGCTTGCGCCTGGCCGCTTCCTCGATGGCGGCCGCCACATAGCCCTCATAGGCCTGGTGCGTAAAGACGCCGGGCACGATGGCCGAAGCGCGCAGCAGACCGCGAGGGTCGGTCCCGGCGGTCAGCGATGCCAGGGTCTGGTCAGGGTACTTGCTGCCCGCACCGTCGAGGATGCCCTGGAAAACCGTGTCCTGCGCATTGCGCTCCCCGATCACCGCCAGCAGGGTCTGCCGCGCGCCCGCGACCAGTTCCGGGCGCGGCTCGATGCGCCAGTCTGGCCTGGCCTTCAGGTGCGTGGCGTAGAACCGGAACAGGCGCTCGGCCAGGTCCTGTTTCTCTCCGGGGGAGACGCGGGCCTCGGTCGTCCAGTACTGCGCCAGTTGCGGGGCGAGGAAGGTGGCATCTGCCTTCTCCGGATTGGCCAGCATCAGGTAGGCCTTGAGCGCGCCATGCCCGGCCAACGCCCAGCGCGCGGTCTGTTCATTCAGGTCCGCAGTGCGCATCTGCGCAAGATCAACCAGCGAGGCCTCCAGGTCCTGCTGCACCGGCGTGACGAGGAGATCGCGGCTGGCTTGGGCGTAGGGCTTCCACAGCGCGGCGAGCACCTCCGCGTCACGGTTCAGTCCGAAGCGGGTCAGCAGCGGCGCGTGATGCTGGGTGCGGTACTCATAGCGCTCGATCTGCTGCTGCAGGGCCAGCAGCGCTTTCAGCCTTGCCGCCGCGTTGGGCGCTGCCCGGAAGTCGTGCGCCGCTTGTCGCGCGGCGTGGATGTCGCGTTGATTCAGCACACCGGACACCAGCATGCCGGCGGACCATAGCGCGACGCTGGTCAGGACGAGAGCCGCAAGGATAGTAATCGGATGCCACACTGTCCGGCGCCCGGGCACGCGTTTCACTGCCTCTGCTACGTAATGCCATAGCGGCAGGTCTGCGGCAGAAGCGGCATTCGATTGGCCGTGCCAGGGAGCAAAAAGAATGCCTCGAATCGCGGCGCGTCTGCGTTGACCGGCAATGAGCCTGGCAAGCCAAGCCGCCAGTGCCTCGCTACGAGTCTCGAGTTGTCGGGACAGTTGCCCCAGATACTGTTCGCGGCCTTGTTGCGGCAGCCGCGCCAGGCTGTGTTGCGCGAGGTGGTTACGCAAGGTTAACAACTGCGCCCCAATCCCTGCCGTGTCTGCCTGTCGGGCGACTTCACAGGCGATCACCGGCGTATCGCTACCGGAAACCTGGTCCGATTGCGCAACGTCAAGCGCATAAACGGGGGCGGACCACCGCAAGATATCCGAAATGCGCGTGAGCTGGCTACCCTCATGGAAGCCACTACGGTCTGCCGTCAGGCCCGTGGCGCCGTCGATGACAAGAAGCGCCGCATCCACCGGGCGGCGGCGCCGTAGCTGGTAGATTTGCCTGAGCCATCCCGCATCGAGCTGGCCGCCGGCACTGGACTTGCCCCATAGCAGGACGGCATCGGGCGTTATCTGCCAGCCGGATTCGGCAATCTCGGGCAGCAGCCGGCCGATCACATTGTCATTCCCCGTCAGCAGCAGCCAGGGTTGCCGATCGCGCCAGCGCCAGCCATGCAGTGTGCGCAGGGCATCGCGCAAAGCCTGCCCCCGGACACGGGCATGCTCCCGGGATTCTGCGCTTTGCGTTGCACCACCTTGCGCCGCCTTGTTCTTGTCGTAAAACAACGTCCACCGGTCGGCTTTCATCGAGGCGATCTTAAGCAAAACGGCCTCGAAGAACCGCACGAAGAGAAGCAGTAGCAGGCAGGTAGACAACAGGCCTAACTCGATGGCCAACAACTGATAGCCTGTCCATCCTAATTCCGGCCCCTTGGCGAAAGCGGCCATCATCAGACCGATGAAAATAGTGCTGATGCCTACGCCGAACCAGAGTGCGACGGGCCGGGACTTGTATTCGTTCATGTTGATGTCTTGCACATAAGGGCGATCAGCTCATTGCCTTGCTCGGCGAGGACAAGCTGGGGGCTGCCGGTATGCCGCGCATGTTCCAAGGCGAGTGCGGTGGCGAGCCAGGCGCCCGCACCATCGCAATTGCCGACGGATGTGCCGACATCCACCCAGCGCACGTCCTGGCTGAACTGGGACGAGGATTTGACCGAGTGCGTCAGTTCCTCGGACAGGGCATGGATCACGATCGTGCGGACCTGCGATGCATCGGCCCCGCACCAGCGCACGGCCAACTCGAAAGCCTCGTGCTTGCCGTCTGCCTTACCCTTCGCCGGACGATGGAGGTGCAATGCTGGCGCATTGCGCAGGCTGCCAGGCTGCGCGACCAGCAGGGCCACGCCGGTTTCGGCAACGCCATCCTGCAGCAGCTCGCTGATGGCCTTGCGTAGCTGAATTGCGAGCAGCAGGTGGGCCTCTCGAGGCTTGGTCTGGTCATGCCAATCATCCGCTCGGAACAGCAAGAAGTGATTTCTGCTCGCGTTGATCCGAACCTGAAGGGTGGGGGCCTTCGCCATAAGGACTTCCTGCAGGCGGGCCTGCATCTCGGCAGATTCCGCCAGGGAATGGACACACACATCCACGTGCAGGACCGTATGTGCGGGCAGTGCCGCCAGACCGCCGCCGACGCGCTCGACCAAACGGGTCAGGAGCCAGTTGCCTATGGCGCGATGCCGCTTGTGCTCAATCAGCTCATTGCCAGGATAGAACGGCATGCCGGGAATCTCGAGCCAGCGTGCACTGACATCGGTACCGGGTTCTGCGGCGCTTGGGCGGGCGTCCAACTGCAGACTGCCATTAACAACGCCTTCGGCATCGTTCTCGGTGTCCTGGGAAGAAAAGCACCATGCATGCCCGAGCACAGCAAGCGGTTCACTGGCGAGCGCATGACATTCTTGCTCAATCTTGTCGCTGACGTGATTGATGGTCATGGCCTCGCTGCATCTCGCATACGCAATACCGCGTGAGCAGCACAGTAGAAATGCCCAGGCGAGGATCGGGTAGACAATGGCGCAGCACCAGAACCAGAGCGTGTTCGATGGCTGGCCGGTCGGCCACAGCAGGACGGTCAGCCCGGCGCCGGTTCCCATCATCACGGCGAGCAGGGTGGCCCATAGCACGACCAACGGGCGCGGCGGTGCTGGCACTGGCACCCGTGGCGGTACCCGTTCAAAGTCGATGGGCATTTAGCGAACCGTCGCGCCGGGCGAAGTGGCAATCAGGACGCTGCCGCATTCGGTCTCGTGGCCACCGCATGCCAGCGGCACGCTGCCGTCCGTCAGCCTGGTGCTGCCGCCGATGATGCGGTTTTCGCCGTGGATCGGACACGACACGAGGTCGCCCTGTCGGGCAGCGCGGCGGCCGTTGACCTTGATGCGGTCGGAACCTGTCAGGATCGTGCCACCGTGACTGGTTTTGTCGCCTTCGTAGGCTAAATTTGGCATTTTATTAAGGTTGTGAGCTAATTTTTAGATTCTGCAATACGGCTCTTTACCCGGGGCGGTATCTTTGATTTGAGGCCACCGCACCGCTGTTGCATTATTTTGCAAGAGGTGGATTGAGGCTGTTGTCGCAATCCAATGGCGCGAAGGTATTTCATGGTTAAATTATTTTTAATAAACTATTTCTTTCTTAAATATCTTATGATTGCAGTTGCGGTTTTGTAATTGAATGTAGCCTCTTTTCCATCTTCATACCCATCCATTCCCGTCATCATGCCGTCCTCTGTAATTGACTTGTTTTCAACAAGCAAATCAAATTCTGTCC
Organism: Cupriavidus phytohabitans; assembly: GCF_017815025.1. Lineage (NCBI taxonomy): Bacteria > Pseudomonadati > Pseudomonadota > Betaproteobacteria > Burkholderiales > Burkholderiaceae > Cupriavidus > Cupriavidus phytohabitans. Next base: position 211,310 of record NZ_JAGIQB010000002.1, on the reverse strand, counting down.
CTTTCTTGTATGCGTACACTTGATATAGATTGCCGAAAGTGCCTGCGCCACGATGATTAATTTCCCAATGAACGATGGTGAACAGGTTGATTTGGCCGTCTGTTTTTTCAAAAAACACAGCATCCACAATCGGATGGGATCCATTATGCGGATATTTTGCAACAATGGTTTTCTTGCAATTTTCGCGATCTGGTCGATACAGCACAAGATTAATTGGGTAAGCATCATCACCTTTCTCGATGGCAATAATCGATTTTTTGTAAATTTTCTCAGCAGAGAAGATTTCATTATTAGGTGACAGGCCCGGGCATGCGACAGTATTCTCAGTGTCTGCGTAAGCCGATGTAACTAGTAACATCAGTAAATAGCATGGCAGCTTGACGAAAAGCCAATCAAACGGTCTCTGTTGAAATTCCCAAGAGGGTGGCAACTCTGTTATATGCAGCCCGCCTTTCACGAAGACCATGCGTTCCTCCATTAACTTTTAGCGTTACAGACAAAACATCACCATTATCTGCTGTGCTGTTTACATTTCTGGTTACAGTCCAGTACACAAACGCAGACTCTACTCCATATTCGAGATTGCTTAGTAAGAGCTCTGGCTCGGCAACAAAATCACGTTGATCCTGCGGGAATCTTGAGTTGTGCTCCTTCTTGAATGTTTCGTAATTATCCCTAAATGTTGTCTGAATGAGTCCTCTCCCCCTGTATTTATAACCATCACCAGTAGCCTCTGGACCATTTCCATACCTTCCTTCGTAGACGTAACTGCCAAGGTGCTCTGCATTGTTTGCATAGTAATCGGTGTCGGTCCACAACTTCGAGCGAAGCTGGCAGAAATTGCACACAATCTCATTGCCAACCACGCCAAATTTTGGCGTGTGACTTCCATGAGGCGCAGGCTTGCAGCCGAATATCTCTTTCATTCTTTTGGGTGAGTACTTGAGATCTTCCTCTATGTTCTTGAAGCCACTTTCAACGGCGATCTGCGATAGAAAATGAGCAATTCTTTTGGGGGTTATTACAGCGTAGCCTTTGGCATATTTATTTAAGGATGGGAGAATTTCTTCGTGATAAGCCTTCGTGCCGTGTGGATCAACTGCCGCAAGCATTTCAAGGGTTATTGATTGCGGCTCACCACAGAAATTCCCCAGCAACCCAATTGGATGAACATGAAAAACATCCGACCCCGGCAGATCGCTCACGCCAGCCTTCACGTCATCCCACCACACGAGCTTCTCGATCCGCTTCTGCTCTTCCTCATGCTGGGGTTTCGGCCCTGTCTCCCTTTCAATTGCCTCGATGAGCTGCTTCCACTTCGCCGGGTTAGCCCATTCGCTGTCATGCTTGATGATCAGCCGGGACAGCCGCAGCGCCCGCCACGGGTCGTCGTCCGCGACACGCATTTGGTCGGCTGCCTGGCTGCCATCCCCTCTTGGATAGATCGCGCGGTAGACCTTTCCCATCAACGGGCTGAGTTTGGCAAGGGCTTCGTGTTCAGGGACATCTGCCCCAATGTGGTAGTCGACGTATGCCTTCGTGGTGGCGAACATCGAATGCGCCGGGTCGTGCGCGTCCTCGAACGATGCGTCGAAGTCGATCCAGGACTGCGCGAACTCGCGCGTTACCCGGCCTCCGGCAAAGTTTTCCTGCCGCACCCAGCCGCTGATGTCGTGGCCGTGTACGTCCGCGCTGTCGATACGCCACCAGGGCAGCTTCTCGCCGTCGCCGCTACCAGGAGTGGTTTCAATACGCTTGTTTTCGGGATGCTTTGCCAGCTCGGCAAACGAAAGGACTTGTATTACGTCGGTGACTGGCGCATCCCGCCCTTCGTGGAATGCTTCCTTGTACAGCCTGGTGTTCTTGCCGATGCGCAAGATCGTGGGTTCGCTTGGTAGCCCCAGTTGCTCCCACGATTTCTGCTTGTGGCCGTTCCCCCTGACCCACGACCGGCCAGTCTCGATGAATGCCTTGATGCCGTCGCTGCAGAACATCTCGATATGCACCATCCGGTTCTCGGCTGCCGTGCTCAAGGAGTCGTAGCGGCCGAGATGGCCAATCAGATCGCCTGCCTTGATCGGGAAGGGCCTGGCTGGCACAACCACCCGGTCGAGCAAAGCATCCGGCATGATTTCCTCGACAACGGCATGGCCGCTCTCCTTGCCGAGGAAGACCCAGCCATTGATCGCGGCGGTTGCCTCAACGAAGCCGCCCGTCCTTGCGGGAATCAATTGCGCGCCGTGCGTGTCCGCGATCTGACCCCAGTTGCCTTCGCGCTTGCTGATGGTGACCTGTGCGCCGTGCGGCAGGATGCACAGTGGGGTGCCATGCGGATGGGTGGCGCGTACCCGCAGTCCGACCTGACCCGGTAATGAAGGGCCTGGGCCAGCGGTGGGCTTGTCCTGCGGAAACTGGGTGACCTTGAAGTCCGGCGACCAGTAGGGCGGCCTGGGCAGCGTTAAGTCGCGCTCGTAACTTGCGAGGTCCTGCAGGTGCATGTACAGGCTGAAGAACGTCAGCTTGTTGTCCTTGGGGAATTCCATCGAATGGCGCACCAGGGCAAAGCCGGTGCTGTATGACGCCTGGATGGCGGGCCTGTCGCCGTGCGCGGGCAGTTCGCTGACCAGGTACTTGCGATTTACGCGCCAGGCCACCACTTCGCCATCGGCCATGCACCGCACGCCGTGCTTCAGGTCGAGCGCGGAACCCGCGCCGGCTGCGGATATATGAAAGCCGCCGTGCCACAGGCCATTGCCGCTGGCAGCGTAGGAGCCCGACGGTTCCTTCTTCAGCAGCTTGTGGAATTCGTGCTCGTCGGTAAAGTTGGCGGGCGCTCCATTGCCTTGCGCCTTCTTGCAAAAGGGATACGCGTAGCCCAGTTGCTTCACAGGGGTCTTGGGCGGATTCGTCGGTGTCGAAGTGGCCATGATTGCGCTTAATCAGAGAACCCAAAGTTCAGGTCGCCCTTGATGTCCTTGACGGGCAGATTGGACCAGTCGGGAAATGTGAAACTGCCACCAGCCGGACCTTCCACATTCAGGTTGCCCTTGACGTCGATCTTGCCGCTCGGGCTTGCCAACCCGATCGTGCCGTTGGCGATCTTGATGTAGGCGCCTGATCCGTCGCCGAGGGTGATGCCCTTCGAAGCGGTGATGAGGGTTTCACCCGAGGATGAGCTGATCACGATGTTTTTCAGCGCCAGGAGTTCCAGCCCGCCGCCCTGGGCCTGGACTTCGACCTTGCCTTTCGCGGCGAAGATGCGGATGCCGAGCTTCGCGGCAAAGAGCGATATCGCTTCGCCGGCCGCTGCGGTCAAGCGCTTGAACACCCCGATGTCCAGGCCGCCGCCTGCGGTCACGAACATCTGCTGGCGCGCGGCCAGCTGCATATCCTTGCCGCTTGCAATGCCTACGCCATCCGGCGCAGTGGCGAGAACGGCTGGCTTCTTCAGCCCCACGAGACACTGCTCGACCAGCGCACGTTGCTGGTTGATTTCCGCCAGCCAGGCCTTTGCCGCATTGGCCGAAGCATTGAGCGAATGCAGCAGATCCACTGCTTGCCGCAGCGTGGCTTCTGCATCCTGCATGTCGAGTTGCTGGCCGCTGGCATTCGGCTGGTCTTGCGCCGAAATGAGCATGCCCTTGCCGCCACGCATCGCGCCATGGCCGGACGTCCGCAACTCGAACCCCTCACCACGCTTCTGCCTTTTGCTATCGACGAGGTAACCCAGGTTGAGCTGGGTCTTGCCGCCATAGTCGGTGGACAGCTTGATACCTTCCTGTCCCTCCCAGTCCTCCATGCGCAGCTTGTTGTTCGCCTGCGTGCGGATCACGTTGCGCGAGATCCAGCGGTCCTGGCTGGTGATATGGTCGGCTTGCTGGCTGTTGTGGTGGGCGTGCGCGATATACGGCTTGTTCGGATTGCCGTCGGTGAAGGCAATCGCCACCTCGGTGCCATCGAGCAGCGGGAAGTGGAAGCCGGTCTGCAGGCCGCCCGCGAACGGCTTGGCCAGGCGTAGCGGCACGCTCTCGCCGCCAGCTGGCCATTCATCGAAATCCAGGTCGAAGCGGACCGTGTAATGCCCGTCCTGCGTCAGGTAGGCATACTTGTAGCGGCTCGGCGAGGAGACCCGGGCACTGAGCGTGCCGGCGATGCGCGGCCAGTTTGCCTCGTCCAGTGGCAGGCGGAAGCGACGGTCCGCCGGAATCGCCTTGTAGCGGTTGCGATAGGCCTGGTCGCGCGCGCCGCTGTGCGTGACTTCGGTGATGACCTGGCCGTTGGGCGCATCGGGCAGCGCCAGGTCCATGCGCAGGATGCGCGCCGGGCGCAGCTCCAGGACGTTGCTCTCGCCCTCGTAGACCACCTGCGCGGCGATGGCCGCCTCGTGGCGCAGTTGCGCCTCCCACCTGGCGCCGTCCTGGTCCGGATGGTGCGTGCCGTAGACGTAGGACTGGCCGTAGGTCGTCCGGTCCTTGCGCGCGATATTGGCCTCGGCGCGGAAGCGCTCGTAGGCCTGCTCCGGGTTGCGCTCGGCGGCCAGGAACGATGCCGCCACCGTCTTCGCAACGGTCCTGATGGCGAAGACCGTCTCGATGCCCGATTCCAGGCCCGCCGTCTCGCGGTACGGCACCAACCGCTGCGGCAGGTATAGGTAGTGGTCGATATCGTCGCAGAAGGTCAGGAGGTCATGGCCGAACTTCCCCGGGCCGAAGTAGCAGTACAGGCCTTCCTGCTGCATCAGCAGCCGGATGTAGTCCCAGTCGGACATCTGGTACTGGAAGCGGAATTTGTGCTGGGGGTATTGCCGGCGCGTCTTGAAGGCGAAATGGTGGCCCGTCATGCCGTGCCGGCGCAGGATGGCCTCGATGATTTGCGGGACGGTCTTGTGCTGGTAGATGCGGCTGGCATGCGTGAGCCGCAGGCGTGCGACATGCGGTTCAACCACCATCTCGTAGGCATGGAAGTCGTGGGTTTGCCCGGTCTTGGTGAAGCGGGTGATACAGCCGGCGAACCGGCGCGGCTCGCTGCCATCGGGGGGATCGATCACGAACACCGCGTCGCGGCCAAGGTAGCGGGTCCGATCCAGTTCCAGCGGATGCGTGAGCTGAACCGTCACTTCATAGGGTTCGCCCAGGCGCTCCGCGGCTTCGAACGACACCACCGAAAGCGCGGCGGCAGTGGCCGCGCCAGGTACCTCCAGGAAGCACGACTGCCTTCCCGTTGCCGCCTTCGCGGCGACATCCCATCCTTCCGCCATCGTGGATCTTCCTCGTTGCTGGCGCGCCGCATGAACGGCGCGCCGGTATCAATGAGCCCCAGGCGGATGGCATCGCGGCGCATGGCGTAACCGCCAATCGGCCCCCGAGAACCCATCCGTCTAGCTTTGAAGAAGCATCGCAAACGTGGCTACGGAAAACATAGGACAAATCGGAATCAAATTTCGATTTATCGAAAATACGATCTAGAAAATGTTTAATACAAGGGGGTGCCGGGCGAGGTTGCCCGGCATGCCGTCAATGCAAACGGCACTCCGAGAGGCGGCTCAGGACATCCCCAATAGTCCAAGCTTGCGCGGGGGCCGTGAGCATGCCAATGCCAGCGATGGCACGCCACCGTCAGCACTCACTGCCGGGAATTGGACTTGGGCGAAATCGCGCGCATGCCTGGCCGTTGGACCGCCGGCCCAGATGGCCCCAGCAGGTTATCGCCAACCCGTCACCAACGCATACCCCTGACCCTTCCACTCAATAAAACAAAGCCCATGCCCGAACGGATCCGACAACGTGGCCTGCCTGCCCCAGTCGAAATCCTGCGGCCAGTCCTCGATCTCGGCCCCGGCTTCCAGCGCCCGTTCAATCGCGGCCTCGAGGTCGGCGACGACAAAATCGAGGTGTACCGGCGTCCAGTGCCGACGGTAATCGCGCCGGGTATCGGAACGGCTGGTGGGGCGGGTGCCAGCGGGCTTGGCGAGCAGATAGATCGGTGTATTGCCGCCCAGCATTTCGGCGACGGTGCCGTCGAACAGGCGGCGCTGCAGCTTCAGCCCCAGGCCTTGCTCGTAGAAGGCGATGCCGCGCGCGAGGTCGTCGACATCGATATTGATCAGCAACTCCATGACAGCCTCCTTGCGGCGTTCTGTGTGAGAGCGACCGCATTGTGCGCCGGCCCTCCTGACAACTGCTGTCAGGAGTGATGTTTCAGCCAGCGGCCGGAGGCGTGCCGATACGCGTGTGTCAGCGTGGCAGCAGTTCGCGAACCACCGGGCGCAACGCATCGCCAAGCGTCACATGGGCGTCCGCGTCAAGATGCACGCCGTCGACGGCGCTGCTCTGGATGACTGCGCCGGCGTCGAACATCGGGCAGTCCAGCTGCGCGCAGACCTCGGCAACGGCCTGCGGCAGGCCGGTCCATTTATGTTCGCCACCGGCAAACTTGGGCGCCAGCGGCCCCCGCGGCGTGCGAATCGGCGGCGGCGTCACCACCAGCACCGGCGGCACCGGCATGCCCGGTTCGATCGGCGCAATGCGGATCGCCTGCACCAGGGTGCCGATGCCCTGGGCGGCGTGCCAGGCATTGTGAAGATGCATCGACTGGAAATCGTTGTTGCCGAGCATCAAGACCACCAGTGCCAGCGGCGAGTGGATCTCGATACGCTGCGCCAGGCCCTGCAGCCCGTTGCGCCCCGGCTTGAAGGGATCGTCCCAGACCGTTCGGCGGCCGTTCAGGCAGTCTTCGATGAGGCGCACCGGCGTGCCGCCGTCGGCATTCAGTGCCAGTTCCAGGCGGCCCGGCCAGCGCACCGGGAACGGCAGCCGTTGACGCGTGCCGGGGACGATCCCCCAGGACAGTGAATCGGAGTAGACAAGAACTTGCAGCGGATCGGCTTCGGCCAGCAGCGCGGCGGGCATGCGCGGAACTCCAGTCAACGTAATGGTTGGTCGATATCCGACGGGAGGCTGTCACAGCAATGTTGCACCGCGCAGACAAAAACGTCTTCCGAACACGCGGAGACTTCATAATATCGACTTATTGAAGATAGGGAGAAAGAAGTTGCGTTTCGAGCACTTGGTGGAGATCAATGATCCCGGCAATCCCCAGCTGGATCCGCTGACACCCGACCAGCTTTGGCAAGGCCTGGTGTTGCGCGCCGAGTCGCCAGAGTTGTTCGTGCTGGGCCTGGACAGCGCCGAAGTGGTCGCGCGAGGCGACAACTGGATCGACCGCGTGCTGCATTTCGGCGAGGCGTCCATCCATGACCGCGTGGTGTTCGCGCCGCGCCGCCAGGTGCGCTATGAAACCGCCGCCACCGCCGAGCACGCCGGCGGTACGCTGACCATGGTGATCGAGACGCCCGGCCCGGATGCGCTGCTGCTGCGCTTCACCTACGACACTACCATGCCAGCCGTCGATGCCAGCGGCGACGACCGCTACGCCGAGATCGTCAAGTCCGCGTACCACGAGGCCGACATCGACACCGTCCGCAAGATCCGCGAGATCGCCGACACCGGGCGGCTGGGGTGAGCGAGGGCCCCGTCGCGCCGGAGACTTCCGGCAAGCTGCCGGGCGGGCCGACCCGGGCAACGCTGCGTGCCCGCTACGGCGACCGCCTGCGCTGGATGGTGCTGATGACGCTGATGCTGGGCACGGTCTCGTCGATCGTCTCGTCCACCATCATCAACGTTGCCATCCCCGACCTGAGCCGGCATTTCCTGCTGGGGCAGGAGCGCGCGCAATGGGTCGCGGCCAGCTTCATGATCGCGATGACGCTGTCGATGCTGCTGACGCCGTGGCTGCTCAACCGCTACGGGCTGCGCCGTACTTTCCTGGGGTCGCTGCTGCTGCTGGGCGCCGGCGGGCTGTTCGGCGGGTTCTCGCCGACTTATGGCGTGATGATCGCCATGCGCGTGGCCGAAGGCGCCGCCGCCGGCATCATGCAGCCGCTGCCCAATATCCTGATCCTGCGCGTGTTCGAGGAGCGCGAGCAGGGCAAGGCCATCAGCATGTTCGGCTTCGGCGTGGTGCTCGCACCGGCGCTGGGGCCCAGCCTTGGCGGCTTCCTGGTCGAGGCGTTCGGCTGGCGCTCGATCTTCTTCGTGGTGGTGCCGCTGACGCTGCTAGGCGCGTTCATGGCGCGGCGTTTCATGGCGGTGGATTCGATCATGATGGGCGAGCGCGAGCCGCTGGACTGGCGCGGCCTGGCACTCGCCGGCGTGGCCACCGTGAGCCTGCTCAATGGCGTGGTCGAAATGCGCGAAAGCGTTGGCGCGGGCATGGCGCTGGCCGGCTTCGGCGTGCTGATGCTGGCGGCGTTCGTGCTGTGGCAGCTGCGCGCGCCGCATCCGCTGATGAACATGCGGCTGTACAGCTACCGGCAGTTCTCCGCGGGCGCGGTGGTGGCATTTATCTACGGTGCGGGCCTGTTCGGCTCGACCTACCTGCTGCCGGTCTACATGCAGATGGCGCTGGAGTACACGCCCTCGCGCGCGGGCCTGGTGCTGCTGCCGGCGGGCGTGATGCTGGGACTGACGATCGCCGTGGCGGGCCGCTTCACACACCGGATCGCGCCACATGTCCAGGTGTCGTTCGGGCTGGCGCTGCTGGCGCTGTCGTTCGTGCTGATGGCGTTGGGGTCGCCCTCCACGCCGTACCTGCTGCTGGTCGCGCTGGCGGTGCTGGGACGGATCGGGCTCGGCTGCATTCTGCCGTCGCTGACGCTGGGGTCGATGCGGGGCGTGGATTTTTCGCTGATCGCGCAGGGATCGAGCTGCATCAACTTTATCCGCCAGCTGGGTGGCGCGATCGGCGTGAGCCTGGCCGGGGTGGGGCTGCAGTGGCGGCTGACGCAGCACGGCGCGGTGCTGGGCCAGGCGGGCGACGCCGCGCTGCAGGCGGCGCGCATCCGCGCCTTCGATGAGACCTTCCTGGCGGTCGGGGTGTTGATCGCCAGTGCCATCTTCGCGGCCTGGCGCATCCGGCCAAGGCCGCTGCCGGCGGGCTGATGCCGCCGGCTGGCGTGGCGGCGGGGTTTAGCTGGCCGCGCCGCTGCGCAGTTCTGCCACCAGCGCGATGTACTGCTCCATCGCCTGCTCGCGCGCGGTGCCGCGCAGCGCTTCCCAGGCTTCGAACTTGTAGCGGCCGACAAAGTCGGTCATGCCCGGCTTGTCGCCGTGGGCGTCGCCTTCGCTGCCTTGCTTGAACAGCGCGTACAGGCGCAGCAGGGTCATATTGCTGGGACGCTCGCTCAGTTGCTTGACGTCGATCTGGGCCTGGTCGAAGCGTGCCTGCAGGTCGCTCATGGGTTCCTCCGTGGGAATTTGTGAAAGTGCAGCCGATGATAGCCGCGCCAGTGCGCCAGACCGCGCGTCTAAAACCGAAGAAGCCCTCGGTTCCGGGCGCCAGCGGCTACAATCGCGCCATGTCCTGGATTCTTGCTGTTGAAACTTCTACGGAGTGGTGCTCGGTCGCGCTCGGACGTGCGGCGGCCGGCGCCGGCATCGAGTGCCTGGTGCGCCATGAGCACACCGGTGCGCGCTCCTCTGCGCGCGTGCTGCCCGCCGCCGGCGAGTTGCTGGCCGAGGCCGGCATCGCACTGGCCGATTGCGCCGCGATCGCCTTCGGCGCCGGTCCCGGTTCGTTTACCGGCCTGCGTACCGCCTGTGGCGTGGCCCAGGGGCTGGCCTTCGGTGCCGGACTGCCGGTGGTGCCGGTCAATACCCTGGCAGCTTGCGCCGAGCGCGTACGCGCCGCCAAGCCAGAGCTGCCCGCGGACACCGCGGTGCTGGTCGCGCTCGACGCGCGCATGGACGAAGCCTATGCGGGAGCCTTCGGCTGGGATACCGCCGCGCAGGAATGGGTGGAGCGCACGCCGATGCACGTCGGCGCGCCGGAAACCGTGCAGCTTCCCGGCGGCGAATTCTGGCTGGCGGGCAATGCCGCTACGGTCTTCGGTGAACGCCTCGCCGGCCTGGCGCGCGCGCAACGCGTGCTGCCGGAGGCGATGCCCCATGCGCAGCCGATGGTCGCCATCGCACTGCGCGCGCTGGCGCGTGGCGAGGCCATCGACGCCGACCGCGCCATGCCGATCTACCTGCGCGACAAGGTGGCGCAAACCATCGCCGAACGCGAAGCCGCCGCCGCCGCGCGCGCCGCGGCCACGGCCGGGAGCGCATCGTGAGCGCAGCCTATCCGCTGGAAGAGCGCGCCGACTGGCCGGCCGTGCCCGCCATGCCGCCGCTGCCCCCGGGCTTTGCGCTGGGCAGGATGAGCGCGCTCGACCTGGAAGCGGTAGCCGGCATCGAGGCACGCGCATACAGCCATCCGTGGACGCGCGGCAATTTCGAGAACTCTGTCAAGGCAGGGCATCTCGGCCTGACCCTGCGTGATTCCGCCGGCACGCTGGTGGCCTATGCCGTGCTGATGCCGGTGGTCGACGAGATGCACCTGCTCAATATCACCGTCGACCCGCCGCGCCAGCGCCAGGGACTGGGGCGGCTGATGCTGTCGATCGTGCTGGCGACCTCGCACGCGCATCGCATCCATACCATGCTGCTGGAGGTGCGTCCGTCCAATACCGGCGCGATCGCGCTGTACCAGGCCGCCGGGTTTGCCGAGATCGGCCGCCGCAAGGGCTATTATCCGGCGGCGGGCCGACTCCGCGAAGACGCGCTGGTGTTGCGCCGGAGCTGGCCTGACGATGTCGCCCGGGAAAGAATGGAAAGCAGGGAAGGCGGGGAGGGCCGGGCATGAGCCGCCGCGCGCGATTCCTCGAGGCGCTGGGCATCACGGCCGAATGGGTGCCGCGGGCACGCGATGACGCGCCGCAGGCGGAGGTGGTGTCCGAAGCCGTTGCTGTTGCCGCGCCCGTTGCTACGCCCGTTGCCGGGCCCGTCACGGTGGCCGCGCAGGCCGCTGCGCCAGTCGTGGAAGCCGCGCCGGCGATCGAAACGGCGATCCCGCTGGTGCCTGTCGCCCCGGTGGCGGCGCCTGTCTCGCGTGCGCCAGCCGAGCCCTCGCTGGTACCGGCCGGCCCCGAACCCGACTCGGCGCAGGCCGGGCGCGAGGCTGCCATCGCCGCCATGGCATGGCCCGCGCTGGATGCCGCCGTGGCCGGATGCACCGCTTGCGGACTGTGCCAGACACGCACCAATGCCGTCTTCGGCGTCGGCGACCGGCAGGCGGAATGGATGCTGGTCGGCGAGGCCCCGGGCGAGAACGAAGACCTGCAGGGCGAGCCCTTCGTCGGCCAGGCCGGCAAGCTGCTCGACAACATGCTGGGCGCGCTCGGCCTGGCGCGCGGGCGCAACGTCTTTATCGCCAACGTGCTCAAGTGCCGCCCGCCGGGCAACCGCAATCCCGAGCCGGCCGAGGTGGCGCAGTGCGAGCCGTTCCTGCGCCGCCAGATCGCGCTGGTGCGCCCCAGGGTGATCGTGGTGCTGGGCCGCTTCGCCGCGCAGTCGCTGCTGCGCACCACCACGCCGATCGGCAAGCTGCGCGGCACCGTGCATGCTTATGAAGGCATCCCCGTGGTGGTGACCTACCACCCGGCCTACCTGCTGCGCACGCTGACCGACAAGGCGCGCGCATGGGAAGACCTGTGCCTGGCCCGCGAGGTACATGACCGTGCGGGAGCTGGGGCCTGACCTCTCGCTGCATCGCGGCGGCGACGGCAACCTGCCGCCGGAGCCGCCGCTGTGGCGCCGCGCCTTGTCGCCGCGCACGCGCGACCTGGCCTGGGCCACGCTGTCGCCGCCGCTGCTGTCCGCGGTAGCGGGTGCCGCGCCGGCGCACTGGCCCGCCGGTACGCTGGCGGCGTGGCGGCACTGGCTGGAAGCCGCCGACCCGGCGGCATTGCCAGCCACCATCGACGAGCTGGCCGGTGGCCATGTCGCCTTTCCCCCCGATCCCGTTCCCGGCCCGGGCGCGCCGCATGCGCAGGATCCCGCCAGCCGCAGCCTGCGGCTGGGACGCCATGCCGAACGGCTGCTGCATTTCGCTCTGCGCCATATGGAGGGGCTGACGCTGCTGGCGGCCAACGTCCCGGTGCGGCGCGCCGGCGCGCATGGCATCCGCACGCTGGGCGAGCTGGACTTCGTCTGGCGCGAGCAGGCCTCCGGCGACGTGGTCCACTGGGAAATGGCCGCCAAGTTCTACCTGATGCCCGGCGCCGTTGCGGCGCCGACCCTGCATGATTTCGTCGGGCCAAACATGGTCGACCGGCTGGGTGACAAGCTCGGGCATGTGGTTGGGCGCCAGCTGCCGCTGGGGCGCACGCCGGAAGCGCGCACGCTGCTCGGCCATGTCGTCGACCGCAGCGAGGTTTACCTGCTGGGTTGGCTGTTCTACCGGGACGGGCAAGTGCCGGCGGGACTCGACGGGCTGGGCATCGCCCCGGACCACCTGCAAGGCTGGTGGTCGACGCTGGACGGCTGGCGCGCGCGCGCGGCGGCGCGGCCGGGCCTGCGCTGGTGCCGGCTGCCGCGTTCGGGATGGTTGTCGGGGGCGCTGGTGCCTGCCAGCGGCACGGAGGAGGTCGATGCCCTGTACGCCGCGCTGGCGCTGCGCTTTGCCGATCCGCGCCACGACCACGGCTGGCGCCGCGAAGCGCCGGTGATGCTGTGCGAGCTGGAGCCGGCCGGCCACGGCTGGTGGCGCGAATGCTCGCGCGGTTTCGTGGTGCCGCCGGGATGGGAGGCGCGGGCCATGGCGCGGGCGGCGGAGCCGGCGCGGCAGGGTGTGCAGACGCTGGCCGACGGCCCCTGAGCGGGGCGCCGGCCAGGGGGAGGTCAGTGGTGCTTGTCCTCGCCGATCATCGCCAGCGAGTTGAAGGTGTTCATGTTGTACTTGTGCAGCTTGATCACCAGCATCATGGTCAGGCAGATGAACAGGCCCAGCGCGATGATGACGATGCCGATCGGCACGTTGAGCTTGATCAGCAGCGCGTACAGGCACAACATCAGCAGCACCGATACGTTTTCATTGAAATTCTGTACCGCGATCGAGTGGCCAGCCGACAGCAGCACGTGCCCGCGGTGCTGCAGCAGTGCGTTCATCGGCACCACGAAGTAGCCCGACATCGCGCCCACCAGCATCAGGAACACGTAGGCGATGGCCATGTACAGCGGCATGTGCAGCCCCAGGATGTGCAGCGTCACCTGGGGCATGGCGTCCTTGGTATAGAAGGCCATGATCATCACGGTCGCGCCCATCGCCACGCCGAAGGGCAGCACCGACAGCGACTTGCGCAGCGGAATGCGCGCGGCGGCGGCGATTGCGCCCACGGCCACGCCCACGGCCACTACCGCCTGCAGCAGCGCACCCTGCGACAGGTTCAGGCCGAGGGACTTCTCCGCCCACTTCAGCACGATGAACTGCAGCGTCGCGCCCACGCCCCAGAACAGCGTCGTCACCGCCAGCGAGATCTGGCCCAGCTTGTCGCGCCACAGCGCCAGGAAGCAGTCGCCGAACTCGGCGATCAGCTTGATCGGGTTCTTTTCCTGCTGCGGGTAGCGGGCGCCGGTATCGGGAATGAACAGGTTGAACACCGACGCGATCACGTAGAACAGCATGATCACGACCATCGCGGCCTCGGCCGGCGTGTCGATGCCGGTGTTGATCCAGGGCAGGTCGAGCCGCATCAGGATGTCCGACACGTGCACCGAAATCAGCGCGCCCCCCACCACGGTGCCCAGGATGATCGAGCCCACCGTCAGCCCCTCGATCCAGCCGTTGGCCAGCACCAGCTTCTCCGGCGGCAGCAGCTCGGTCAGGATGCCGTACTTGGCCGGCGAGTACGCCGCCGCGCCGAAGCCCACCACGCCATAGGCCAGCAGCGGGTGCAAGCCGAACATCATGATCGCGCAGCCGACCACCTTGATGGCATTGGTGATGAGCATCACCCGCCCCTTGGGCATCGAGTCGGCAAAGGCACCGACGAAGGCGGCGAGGATGACGTAGGAGAGAACGAAGAACAGCTTGAGCAGCGGGGTCATCCACTGCGGGGAATGCAATTCGGTGAGAAGGGCGATGGCGGCGATCAGTAACGCATTGTCGGCCAGCGACGAAAAAAATTGCGCGGCCATGATGGTGTAAAAACCCTTCTTCATGCTTTCGACTTTGTCTCCATCGCGGACTTCCGTCACGTCGGTCAGGGCGGCACCGGCTGGGGAGGCTATGGTTTGCAGGGAACCTTGCGCGGCGGCCGTGTCGAATTGTCTCGGTTGCACTGCGCTGCGGCGTCGTGAGGCTTGCCTGACAGTCATTGACATAATGCTTCGCTTTTAGAACATGGCCGGAGCGTCCGGCTTTATATCACGAAAACATGGCATTTCCGAACCCCGGCAAGGTGCCTTTTTGACTGCAAATTGCCGCGCCGATTCCCCGATGACCCCCGGCAGCGGCTTCCGGATGTGTTCAAATAACGGCTGCGATCCCGGCCAGACGACCGGATCTACCCTGACTGGCCTGACTGGTGCAGTGGCAAGACGATATCGCAGCCGGACGCCCCAAGTGACCAGGCAAACGCAAATTTCCCATGGCCGCTCACCTTAGCGCGACATGCCCGCAATATGAAGCACTTCGCATGCATCCACACACCGTCGCCCGCTGACAGGTGACGCTCGCGCCATTGAAACTGAGACAGAGCCGTCCTTCCAGTTCCCGCAGTGACGTGCGCGATGCGCCACGGCGCTGCCTGATTTCCGAGATGTGACTCCATGCCAAGACCCATTCACGCCGTCATCCACCAACCCGCCCTGGCCAACAACCTCGACGTGGTCCGCCGCAGCGCCCCTGCTTCGCGCATCTGGGCCGTCGTCAAGGCCAATGCCTACGGCCACGGCATCCGCCGCGTCTTTGCCGCGCTGCGCGGCACCGACGGCTTTGGCCTGCTGGACCTGAATGAAGCCGTGCTGCTGCGCGACCTGGGCTGGCAGGGCCCGATCCTGCTGCTGGAGGGTTTTTTCCAGCCGCAGGACGTTGCCCTGATCGAACAGTATCGGCTCACCACCGCAATCCACTGCGACGAACAGTTGCGCATGCTGGAAAGCGCGCGTCCCAAGGGGCCGCTGGCGATCCAGCTCAAGCTGAACACCGGCATGAACCGGCTGGGCTTCCACCCCGCCCAGTACCGCGCCGCCTGGGAGCGCGCCCGCGCCATGCCCTGTGTGGGGAGTATCGTCCATATGACGCATTTTTCCGATGCGGATAGTCCCCGAGGCATTGCCCACCAGATCAAGGCCTTCGACGCCGCCACCGCCAACCTGCCGGGCGAGGCCAGCCTGTCGAACTCGGCCGCGGTGCTGTGGCATCCGCAGGCGCACCGCGCGTGGGTGCGTCCCGGCATCATCCTGTACGGCGCCTCGCCGACCGGGCGCGATGCCGATATCGCGGGCAGCGGCCTGCAGCCGGCCATGTCGCTGCACAGCGAGCTGATCTCGGTGCAGGACCTGCGGCCGGGCGAGACGGTGGGTTATGGCTCCTTGTTTACCGCCGAGCGCCCGATGCGCATCGGCGTGGTTGCCTGCGGCTATGCCGACGGCTACCCGCGCCATGCCGCCGGCTGGGGCGAGCAGCGCGCGCCGGTGCTGGTCGACGGCGTGCGTACCGAGCTGGTCGGCCGTGTCTCGATGGACATGCTGTGCGTGGACCTGACGCCGTGCCCGAAGGCGCGGGTCGGCAGCCCGGTGACGCTGTGGGGCCAGGGCCTGCCGATCGACGAGGTGGCACAGGCCAGCGGCACGGTCGGCTACGAGCTGATGTGCGCGCTGGCGCCGCGCGTGCCGACCACGGTGGCGACCATCACGGCGTCGGACAGCGCCGCGCCGGCCGTGGTGTAAAAGGTTGCAAGCGAGACGTGGCGGCAGCGAATGCCGCCGGTTAGCGTGATGTAGTGTGATGGCCGGGCCGCATTTGCGCCCGGCTCGTTCTTTCCCGCAAGGATTTTCCGTTGGCCAAGACCAAGACCGTCTACACCTGTACCGAATGCGGCGGCACCGCGCCGCGCTGGGCCGGCCAGTGCCCGCATTGCCAGCAATGGAACACGCTGGTGGAAACGGTGGCCGAGACGGCCGCGTCCAAGCGCTTCCAGCCGCTGGCGGCATCGGCCATGGTGCGCAAGCTGTCCGAGATCGAGGCCGCCGACGTGCCGCGCTTTTCCAGCGGCATCGACGAGTTCGACCGCGTGCTGGGCGGCGGGCTGGTGTCGGGCGGCGTGGTGCTGATCGGCGGCGATCCCGGCATCGGCAAATCCACGCTGCTGCTGCAGGCGCTGGCCAACCTGGCCGGGCAGCGCCGCGTGCTCTATGTCAGCGGCGAAGAATCGGGCGCGCAGATCGCCCTGCGCGCGCAGCGGCTGGGCGTGGAAAGCCCGGCGCTGGGCCTGCTGGCCGAAATCCAGCTCGAAAAGATCCAGGCCACGCTCGAGGCCGAGAAGCCGGAAGTGGCGGTGATCGACTCGATCCAGACGCTGTACTCGGAGGCGCTGACCTCGGCGCCGGGCTCGGTCGCGCAGGTGCGCGAGTGCGCGGCGCAGCTGACGCGCATCGCCAAGAGCAGCGGCATCACCATCATCCTGGTCGGCCACGTGACCAAGGAAGGCAGCCTGGCCGGGCCGCGCGTGCTGGAGCATATTGTCGACACGGTGCTGTACTTCGAGGGCGATACGCATTCTTCGCACCGGCTGATCCGCGCCTTCAAGAACCGCTTCGGCGCGGTCAACGAGCTGGGCGTGTTCGCCATGACCGAGCGCGGGCTGCGCGGCATCAGCAACCCGTCGGCGCTGTTCCTGTCGCAGCATGAAGAGACCGTGCCAGGCTCGTGCGTGCTGGTGACGCAGGAGGGCACGCGCCCGCTGCTGGTGGAGATCCAGGCGCTGGTCGACACCGCGCACGTGCCCAACCCGCGCCGGCTGGCGGTGGGCCTGGAGCAGAACCGGCTGGCGCTGCTGCTGGCGGTGCTGCACCGGCACGCGGGCATTGCCTGCTTCGACCAGGATGTGTTCCTGAACGCGGTGGGCGGGGTCAAGATCACCGAGCCGGCCGCCGACCTGGCGGTGCTGCTGTCGATCCATTCGTCGATGCGCAACAAGCCGCTGCCGCGCGGGCTGGTCGTGTTTGGCGAAGTCGGCCTGGCCGGCGAGATCCGGCCCAGCCCGCGGGGCCAGGAGCGCCTGAAGGAAGCCGCCAAGCTGGGTTTCACGCTGGCCGTGATCCCCAAGGCCAATGCGCCCAAGCAGAAGATCGACGGCCTTGAAGTGATCGCGGTGGAGCGCATCGAGCAGGCGATCGATCGCGTGCGCCACCTGGACTGAGGCATGGACGACGGCAGCTTGCGCATCGAAACCCCGCGGCTGCGGCTGCGCCAGTGGCGCGATGCCGACTATGCGCCATTCGCCGCGCTGAATGCCGACGCGGAGGTGATGCGCTATTTCCCCGCGCCGCTGACGCGGGCCGAAAGCGACGCGATGGCGGATCGTTGCCGGGCACTGATCGCTGGGCGCGGGTGGGGGCCGTGGGCCGTCGAGCGCAAGCTGGACGGCGTCTTCGTGGGCTTTGTCGGCTTGCACGAACCGGCTGCCGCGCTGCCGTTCTCGCCTTGTGTCGAGGTCGCCTGGCGCCTGGCGCGCGATGCATGGGGCAGCGGCCTTGCCACCGAAGCGGCCCGCGCTGCGCTGGCCTATGGCTTCGGCACGCTTGGCCTGGACGAGATCGTTTCCTTCACCACGCTGGACAACCGCCGCTCGCGCGCGGTGATGGAACGGCTGGGCATGCGCGAGGATGCGCTGGGGTTCGAACATCCTGCGCTGCCGCCGGGGCATCCGCTGCGTTCCCATTGCCTGTACCGTTTGCCGCGCGCGACATGGCGGGCGGGCGCGGCATAGTGCCCTGCGTCAATCCGCCACAGGGCAGGGGATGCGCAGCCGATGTGATGCCCAAGGCGGGCGCGGAAAAATCGGTAATAATGCGCAGCAATGCCGCGCCCCGAACTGAAGTCACTTGACGGCACTGCTTACCGGATCACCCTCTATCACCACTATGCAAGCCAATTCCCGCGCCTATTTCTTGCTGATCGCCCTGGTTTCCTTCGGCCTGGTCGGCGTTGCGCTCTACCTGCAGTTTGAAAAGGGCTACCAGCCCTGTCCGCTTTGCGTGATGCAGCGCTTTGCATTTATCGGCATCGGCATCTTCTCGCTGCTCGCCGTGGTGGCACAGAACACGCGTTCGTTGTGGCAGGGCCTGGGCATGCTGTCGGGTATCGCCGGCATTGCCGTGGCGGTTTACCACGTGTCGCTGCTGCTGAACCCGAAGGCGACCTGCGGCATCGATCCGCTGGAGAACTGGGTCAACGCGCTGCCGACCGCCAAGGTGCTGCCGCAGGTGTTCTATGCCGATGGCCTGTGCGCGGCGCCGCTGCCGCCGGTGCTGGGCCTGTCGGTGCCGGCGTGGTCGCTGATCTGGTTGTTTATCCTGACGCTGACATTGGCGGTGGGGTTGATCCGGCGGGAGAAGAATTTCCGTTGAAGGATGACGGAGTCGGAAAGAGAAACCGGCGCAGTGTGCGCCGGTTTTTTATTGAGGGAACTATCCTTCACGCAATCTGCTCGATCTGCTCCTGCAGCTCCAGCCACTTCTCTTCCAGCGTCTCCAGCTCGCCATTGACCTCGCCCTGGCGCTTCAGCATCTCCATCAGCTTCGCCTTGTTGGCTTCGGCATAGCTCGATTCATCGGCCATGAACCGGTCGATCTCTTCCTTGGCGGATTGCAGCACCGCCATCCGCTTCTCGACCTTTTCCAGCTCCTTCGTCAGCGGCTTGCGCAACGCCGACAGGCGCTGGCGCTCATCCGCCTCGGCGCGGCGCTGGTCCTTGCGGTTGACCGTGGCGGCATCGCCACTGTTCTCAGCCAGGTGCGCGGCCGTGGCGGCATTGCGCTTGGCGGCGGCCTGCTGCAGCAGCCAGTCGCGGTAGTCGTCCAGGTCGCCGTCGAAGGGCTTGATGGTGCCGTCCGCGACCAGCATGAACTGGTCGGCGGTGGCGCGCAGCAGGTGGCGGTCGTGCGAGACCAGGATCAGCGTGCCTTCAAACTGCGCCAGCGCCATGGTCAGCGCCTCGCGGGTATCGAGGTCGAGGTGGTTGGTCGGTTCGTCGAGCAGCAGCAGGTTGGGCTTCTGCCAGACGATCAGCGACAGCGCCAGGCGTGCCTTTTCGCCGCCGGAGAACGGCTCGATCGGTGACGTGGCCATGTCGCCGCGGAAATTGAAGCTGCCGAGGAAGTCGCGCAGCTCCTGCTCGCGCACGTCAGGTGCCAGGCGTGCCAGGTGCTGCAGCGGCGAGTCGTGGTCGCGCAGTGTCTCGAGCTGGTGCTGCGCGAAGTAGCCGATCTGCAGTCCCTTGCCCAGGCGCAGCGTGCCGGTCATCGGATCCTGCGTGCCGGCCAGCGTCTTGACCAGCGTCGACTTGCCCTGGCCGTTGGCGCCAAGCAGGCCGATGCGCTGGCCATTCTGGATCGACAGCGCCAGGTTGTGCAGGATGGTGACCGGCGGCTCGGCCTCGGCGTAGCCGCAATCGACGCCGTCGAGCACCATCATCGGGTTGGGCGCGGCATCGGGCTCGCGGAACTCGAAGGCAAAGCCGGCGGCGACGTGCACCGGCGCGAGCCGCTCCATCTTCTCCAGCGCCTTGACCCGGCTCTGCGCCTGGCGCGCCTTGGTCGCCTTGGCCTTGAAGCGCGTGATGAACGACTCCAGGTGCGCGATTTCCTTCTGCTGGCGCGCGTAGGCGGCCTGCTGCTGTGCCATCTGCTGCAGCCGCAGGGTCTCGAACAGCGTGTAGTTGCCGCCGTAGCGGCGCAGCTGCTGGTTCTCGATATGCACGGTGACGTTGCAGATCGCGTCGAGGAATTCGCGGTCGTGCGAAATCATCACCAGCGTGCCCGGGTAGCGTGCCAGCCAGTCTTCCAGCCAGACGATGGCGTCCAGGTCCAGGTGGTTGGTCGGTTCGTCGAGCAGCAGCAGGTCGGACGGGCACATCAGCGCCTGCGCCAGGTTCAGACGCATGCGCCAGCCGCCGGAGAACGACGATACCGGCTGCGTTACCTGGGGCAGCGTAAAGCCGAGGCCCAGCAGCAGCGCTTCGGCGCGCGCGGGAGCCGTGTAGCCGTCGGCATCGGCATAGGCGGCGTGGGCTTCGCCTTCGGCGGTGCCGTCGCCGCTGGCCTGTGCGGCCGCGATCGCGGCTTCGATCTCGCGCAAGCGGGTGTCGCCGTCGATCACGTACTCGACCGCGCTGCGGCTGACCGCCGGCGTTTCCTGCGCCACATGCGCGACGCGCCATTGCGCCGGAACGCTGACATCGCCGCCGTCCGGATGCAGCTCGCCCCGCAGCAGCGCGAACAGCGTCGACTTGCCGCTGCCGTTGGCGCCGACAAGGCCCACGCGCTCGCCCGGGTTGAGCGTCACGCTGGTGTGGTCGAACAGCACCTTGGTGCCGCGCTGGAGGACAAGCTGGTCGATTCGGATCACGTGCGGGGAAACTTCTGAACGGGAACGGGCAACTACGCGGAAAAGCCGGCCAAGGCGGGTTGGCGGCGCTGGCCGGCATTGTAGCGTTTCCGGTGCGGGGCATGCCCGCGAATGGCGAAATGCCAGAAATGCCGCGGCATTGCGCACCGCCCCGGTGCGCCGCATGGCGGTCGGCGCTAGGGATTACCCTCGAATCTCCAAAACTCTATTTTCTTTGTGGGTGGGTTGAGTGTAAATTCATTTTCACGATGTTTTTCAGAATGTAACCGGCAGCGTCGCCCACGCCAACGCCATCCCCACCCGACATGACCCAAGGCCATTCGATCTCCGACCGCATCGCGCGCAGCCTGCCCACGCTGACGCCGGCGCACCGCCGCATGGCGGAATACGTGCTGGCCAACCTGTTCCGCGCGGCTACGATGCGCATCGACGAATTTGCCGCGGCGGTGGACGTGTCGGTGGCCACCGCCAACCGCTTCGCGCGGGCGCTGGGATTCGACGGCTATCCGCAGTTCCGTACCGAGCTGGTGCGCGGCTTCGAGGCCACGCTGGCGCCGGTCGAGCGGCTGCGCAGCGAACTGGAACGGCCCGCGACCGTGGCTGAAGTGTTCGCCGCCTCGCTCGAGGATGCGGCCGCCAATGCCGAAGCCACGCGGCGCGGCATTGACGCGCAGGCATGCGAGCGTGCGGTCTCGGCGATCCTGGGGGCGCAGCGCGTCTATGTGGCGGGCTTCGGCGCCAGCGGCTTTCTGGCCGGCCTGCTGCAGCACGGGCTGGAAATGCATTGCCGCATGGTTACCTCGGTCGCCGGCGCCGGCGGTGCCTCGCACGCGGCGCGCCAGCTGTTCAAGCTGCAGCCGAGCGACTTGCTGATCGTGATCGCCTTCCCGCGCTACGTGACCGACACCATCGAACTGGCGCAGCGCGTCAGGGCGCACGGCGGCCGCGTGCTGGCGCTGACCGACGGGCCGACCTCGCCGCTGGCGCCGCTGGCCGATATCGCGCTGTACGCGCAGGCCGCCAACCGGCTCTCTGCCAACTCCGATGCGACCGTGCTGGCGCTGATCGAAGCGCTGTGCGGGGCGGTCGCGCACCGCGCCGAGCGGCCGGTCAAGGCCGCCGCCGAAATGACCGAATTCCTGCTGCCGTGGCTCTATGGCACGCCGGGCGCCGAACGCGCCGGCCGTGCCGGGCCAGCCGGGCCAGCCGGGTCAACCGGACCGCAGCCGACCGAAGCGCAGGCGGCGGGCACCACGCGCCGCCGCGCGTCCAACCTGAAGAAGTCCTGAACCATCCCATGCAACAAGCAGTCATTGCCATCCACGGCGGCGCCGGCACCATCACCCGCGAGGCGATGGATCCCGCGCGCGAACGCGAATACACCGAGGCGCTGGAACACGTGCTGCGGGCCGGCCAGCGCATCCTGGCCGACGGCGGCAACGCGCTCGATGCCGTGACCGAGGCCGTGCGCCTGCTGGAGGAGTGCCCGCTGTTCAATGCGGGCAAGGGCGCCGTGCTGACCCATGCCGGCACCTATGAACTCGACGCGGCGGTGATGGACGGCGCCACCCGCGATGCCGGCGCGGTGGCCTGCGTCACGCGCCTGCGCAACCCGGTGCTGGCCGCGCGCGCGGTGCTCGATCACAGCGAGCATGTGCTGTTTGCCGGCGCCGGCGCGGAGGCCTTCGCCGCCGCACAAGGGCTGGAACTGGTGGAGCAGGAATACTACTTCACGCAGGCACGCCACGAACAATGGCAGCGCGCACGCGGTACCGCCGGCATGGCGCTGCTCGACCATGATGCCGCCGCACTGGGGGCACGGAACGTGCCGGCCGACCCGATCGATCCGGACAGCAAGTTCGGCACCGTTGGCGCGGTGGCGTGCGACAGCCGCGGCAACCTCGCCGCGGCGACCTCTACCGGCGGCGTGACCAACAAGAAGGTGGGGCGCGTCGGCGATACCCCGGTCATTGGTGCGGGCTGCTATGCCGACGACGTGGTGGCAGTGTCCGCCACCGGCACTGGCGAGATGTTTATCCGCACCGTGGCCGCTCACGATGTCTCGGCGCAGATGCGCTATGCCGGCCTGTCGCTGGAAGAATCGGCACGGCGCGTGGTGATGGAAAAACTGGTCGCCATCGAAGGCCGGGGCGGACTGATCGCGGTAGACCGCGCCGGCAACGTCACGCTGCCGTTCAACACCGAAGGCATGTACCGCGGCTTTGCCCGCGTGGGCGAGGCGGTCAGCGTCTCGATCTACGGCTGATCCCCGCATCCGCCAGTCCTGAGCATCACGCAGCAAACAAGGAGTTCCAGTGGCCAATATTCCAGCGCAAGCGCACGCTTCCGCCTCCGGCATCGTCCTGCCGCCCGAGCGCGTCGTCTCGGTCGATGGCCTGAGCGTGCGCTTTGCCACGTCCGAACGCACCGTCGAGGCAGTGCGCAACCTGTCGTTCCATGTCGACCGCGGCGAGACGCTGGCGGTGGTGGGCGAGTCGGGCTCGGGCAAGTCGGTCACGTCGCTGGCGCTGATGCGGCTGGTCGAGCATGGAGGCGGCAAGATCGTCAGCGGCAGCATGCTGCTGCGCCGGCGCGGCGGCGAGGTGATCGACCTGGCGCGCGCGGATAACGCGACGCTGCGCAGCGTGCGCGGCGCCGACGTGGCGATGATCTTCCAGGAGCCGATGACCTCGCTCAACCCGGTGTTCCCGGTGGGCGAGCAGATCGCCGAATCGATCCGGCTGCACCAGGGCAAGAGCCGCGCCGCGGCGCGTGCCGAGGCGCTGCGCATGCTGGAGCTGGTGCGCATCCCCGAGGCGCGCCGCGTGCTGGAGCGCTATCCGCACCAGCTTTCCGGCGGCATGCGCCAGCGCGTGATGATCGCGATGGCGCTGTCGTGCAAGCCGGCGTTGCTGATCGCCGACGAGCCCACCACCGCGCTGGACGTGACCATCCAGGCCGAGATCCTGCAGCTGATCCGCGGCTTGCAGGCCGAAATGCACATGGGCGTGGTCTTCATCACCCACGACATGGGCGTGGTGGCCGAGGTGGCCGATCGCGTGCTGGTGATGTACCGCGGCGAGAAGGTGGAGGAGGGCAGCTCCGACGACGTGTTCCGCGCGCCTGCGCATCCGTACACGCGCGCACTGCTGTCGGCCGTGCCGCGCCTGGGCGCCATGAGCGGGACCGACCTGCCGGCCAAGTTCCCGCTGCTGCGCCTGGATAGCGCCAGGGCGGAGCAGGCTGCGCCGCAGGACACGGTGCAGCCCGGTGTCGCCCCGATCCTGCGCGTGCAGGACCTGGTCACGCGATTCGACGTGCCCGGCGGCCTGTTCGGCCGCGTCACGCGCCGCGTGCATGCGGTGGAGAAAGTCAGCTTCGATCTCTATCCCGGCGAAACGCTGGCACTGGTGGGCGAGTCCGGCTGCGGCAAGTCCACCACGGGCCGTTCGCTGCTGCGGCTGGTGGAAAGCCAGAGCGGCACTATCGAATTCAACGGGCAGAACATCAGCAAGCTGGAAGGCCCGGCTCTGCAGACCCTGCGCCGCAATATCCAGTTCATCTTCCAGGACCCGTTCGCGTCGCTCGACCCGCGCGTGCCGGTCGGCTATTCGATCATGGAGCCGCTGCTGGTGCACAAGGCCGCCAGCGGCAAGGAGGCCGAGCAGCGCGTAGCCTGGCTGCTCGACAAGGTGGGGCTGGACCCGTCGCACGCGGCGCGCTATCCGCACGAGTTCTCCGGCGGCCAGCGCCAGCGCATCTGCATTGCGCGCGCGCTGGCGCTGAACCCCAAGGTGGTGGTGGCCGACGAGTCGGTGTCCGCGCTGGACGTGTCGATCCAGGCGCAGATCGTCAACCTGATGCTGGACCTGCAGCGCGAGCTGGGCATCGCCTTCCTGTTTATCTCGCACGACATGGCGGTGGTGGAGCGCGTCAGCCACCGCGTGGCGGTGATGTACCTGGGCCAGATCGTCGAGATCGGCCCGCGCCGCGCGATCTTCGAGAACCCGCAGCACCCGTACACGAAGAAGCTGATGTCGGCGGTGCCGATCGCCGACCCGGCGCGGCGCCACCTGCGGCGCGAGCCGCTGAACGATGAGATTCCCAGCCCGATCCGAGCGGTCGGCGACGAACCGGTGGTGCAGCCGCTGGTGCAGGTCGCCGGCAGCGCCGGGGCCGGCCATTTTGTTGCGCGGCACGCCGTTGGCGGCGCCTACTGAAACGGAAGTCAATCCAAGGAGAATCGAGATGTCTGCACGGATGGTTTCGCCCAGGCTGCTGGCCGGGCTGCTCATGGCTGGCGCGATGGGCGCGCTGGCGCCGGTGTCCGCCTTTGCCGCCAAGGACGCGGTGATGGCTGTCGCTTCCACGTTCACCACGCTGGACCCGTACGACGCCAACGACACGCTGTCGCAGGCCGTGTCCAAGAGCTTCTACCAAGGCTTGTTCGGCATGGACAAGGACATGAAACTGGTCAACGTGCTGGCCGAGAGCTATGACGTCAGCAAGGACGGCCTCGCCTATACCATCAAGCTGAAAAAGGGCGTCAAGTTCCACGATGGCAGCGCGTTCGACGCCGCCGCGGTCAAGGCCAACCTGGACCGCGTGACCAACCCGGCCAACAAGCTCAAGCGCTATACGCTGTTCAACCGCGTCGCCAGGACCGACGTGGTCGATGCCAATACCGTCAAGGTCACGCTGAAGGAGCCGTTCTCGCCGTTCATCAACGTGCTGGCGCATCCGTCTGCGGTGATGATCTCGCCGGCCGCGCTGCAAAAGTACGGCAAGGAGATTGCCTTCCATCCGGTCGGCACCGGCCCGTTCGAGTTCGTCGAGTGGAAGCAGCCCGATCACCTGAAGGGCAAGAAGTTCGCCGGCTACTGGAAGACCGGCTACCCGAAGATCGACACCATCACCTGGAAGCCGGTGGTCGACAACAACACGCGCGCCGCCGTGATGCAGACCGGCGAGGCGGACTTTGCCTTCAGCATCCCGTTCGAGCAGGCCGCGGTGCTGAAGAACAGCGCCAGGGTCGAGCTGATCGCGTCGTCGTCGATCATCCAGCGCTACCTGAGCCTGAACACCATGGTCAAGCCATTCAACGACCCCAAGGTGCGCCAGGCCATCAACTACGCGATCAACAAGGATGCACTGGCCAAGGTGGCGTTTGCTGGCTACGCGGTGCCGGCCGAGGGCGTGGTGCCGCCGGGCGTGGACTATGCCGAGAAGCTCGGCCCGTGGCCGTATGACCCGGCCAGGGCGCGCGCGCTGCTGAAGGAAGCCGGCTACCCGAACGGCTTCGAGACCACGCTGTGGTCGGCCTACAACCACACCACCGCGCAGAAGGTGATCCAGTTCGTGCAGCAGCAGCTGCAGCAGGTCGGCATCAAGGCGCAGGTGCAGGCGCTGGAAGCCGGGCAGCGCGTGGAGAAGGTTGAAAGCGTGCAGAAGCCGGAAGACGCCGGTGTGCGCATCTACTACATCGGCTGGTCGTCGTCGACCGGTGAATCGGACTGGGCGCTGCGTCCGCTGCTGGCTTCTGAGTCGATGCCGCCCAAGCTGCTGAACACCGCCTACTACAAGAACGACCAGGTCGATGCGGATATCGCCGGCGCGCTGCGTACCACGGACCGCGGCGAGAAGGCCCGCCTGTACAAGGACGCCCAGGAACGCATCTGGAAGGATGCCCCGTGGGCCTTCCTGGTGACGGAGAAGGTGCTGTTCGCGCGCAGCAAGCGGCTGGCTGGGGCGTATGTGATGCCGGACGGGTCGTTTAATTTTGATGAGATTGATATCAAGCAGTGAGGGGTGAAGCGAAGGGCGGGACTTCGTTGAGGTGCCGGCCCTCACCCCCG
The DNA here is from genome assembly GCF_017815025.1 of Cupriavidus phytohabitans. NCBI lineage: Bacteria > Pseudomonadati > Pseudomonadota > Betaproteobacteria > Burkholderiales > Burkholderiaceae > Cupriavidus > Cupriavidus phytohabitans. The sequence continues at coordinate 184,941 of NZ_JAGIQB010000002.1, read as the reverse complement.
CCCCTCTCCCGCGCGCGGGAGAGGGGAGAACACAACGGGTCGTTCCAGCTCCGGCGATTTGCTCCCCTCTCCCGCATGCGGGAGAGGGGCCCGGGGGTGAGGGCGGGCGCGGGCAGTACTCCAGCCGCCTCAAGGACCCTGACCCAACGAGCAGCGAAGCAGCAAGCCGACACAAGGCCGCCGGCCCGCGACGCGGGGTTCGCAGGCGGGCGGCCCGCGGCCTCGCTTGCTGTCATTCATTCTGGTGCTTCATGCTGAACTACTTCCTCAAACGAGTGCTGGGCGTGATCCCCACGCTGCTGATCGTGGCAGTGCTGGTGTTCCTGTTCGTCCACCTGCTGCCGGGCGATCCCGCGCGGCTCGCGGCGGGCCCCGAGGCCGACTCGGCCACGGTCGAACTGGTGCGCAAGGATCTGGGCCTGGACCGGCCCATGCACGAGCAGTTCGTCAACTTCTTCTCCAACGCGCTGCGCGGCGAATTCGGCCATTCGCTGCGTACCAAGCGCCCGGTGAGCGAGGAGATTGGCGACCGCTTCATGCCGACGCTGCTGCTGACGGTGGCGTCGATGGCGTGGGCGGTGGTGTTCGGCATGGCGATTGGCATCGGCTCGGCGGTGTGGCGCAACCGCTGGCCGGACCGCTTCGGCATGACGCTGGCCGTATCGGGGATTTCGTTCCCCGCCTTTGCGCTGGGCATGCTGCTGATGGAGGTGTTCTCCGTGCAGCTGGGCTGGCTGCCCTCGATCGGCGCCGACAGCTGGAAGCATTACGTGCTGCCGTCGATCACGCTCGGCGCCGCGGTGGCGGCGGTCATGGCGCGCTTTACCCGCGCCTCGTTCGTCGAGGTGCTGCAGGAAGACTTTATCCGCACCGCCCGCGCCAAGGGCGTGCGCGAGACGGTGGTGGTGGCCAAGCATGGCCTGCGCAACGCCATGATCCCGGTGGTGACGATGATGGGCCTGCAGTTCGGCTTCCTGCTGGGTGGCTCGATCGTGGTCGAGAAAGTGTTCAACTGGCCGGGTCTCGGCCGCCTGCTGGTCGATGCCGTCGAGATGCGCGACTACCCGGTGATCCAGGCCGAGGTGCTGCTGTTCTCGCTCGAATTCATCCTGATCAACCTGGTGGTGGACATGCTCTACACCGTGATCAACCCAACCATCCGCTACAAGTGAGGCCGGCATGACTGAGCTTTCCACGCCCGCCGCAAGCGAAGCGGCACCCGCCACCGCTCCCGTGCCGGAAGCCGTGCGCACGCCCTGGACCGAGTTCTGGCGCAAATTCCGCAAGCAGCACCTGGCGCTGGGCGCCGGCGTGTTCGTGCTGCTGCTGGTGCTGGTCGCCATCCTGGCGCCGCATATCGTGCCGTACGACCCCGAGAATTTCTTCGACTACGACGCGCTCAACGCCGGCCCGTCGGCCGCGCACTGGATGGGCGTCGATTCGCTCGGGCGCGATATCTTCAGCCGCATCCTGGCCGGCACGCGCATCTCGCTGGCGGCGGGCTTCCTGTCAGTGATCATCGGCGCGGTGATCGGCACCGTGCTGGGCCTGCTGGCCGGCTACTACGAGGGCTGGTGGGACCGCATCGTGATGCGGATCTCCGACGTGCTCTTCGCCTTCCCGGGCATCCTGCTGGCGATCGGCATCGTTGCCATCCTCGGCAATGGCATGACTAACGTGATCTTTGCCGTGGCGATCTTCAGCATTCCGGCCTTCGCGCGGCTGGTGCGCGGCAATACGCTGATGCTGAAGCGGCTGACTTATGTCGAGGCCGCGCGCAGCATCGGCGCGTCGGACTGGACCATCCTGATGCGCCATATCCTGCCGGGCACGGTGTCGTCGATCGTGGTGTATTTCTCGATGCGGATCGGCACGTCGATCATCACCGCGGCCAGCCTGTCGTTCCTGGGGCTGGGCGCGCAGCCGCCCACGCCGGAGTGGGGCGCGATGCTGAACGAGGCGCGCGCCGACATGGTGACCGCGCCGCACGTGGCGATCTTCCCGAGCCTGGCGATCTTCCTGACGGTTCTGGCGTTCAACCTGCTTGGCGACGGCCTGCGCGACGCGCTGGATCCCAAGATCGACCGCCGGTGAGCCATGCAGACATCGACGCAGGGCGTGCCGCGTATCGGCAGCCTGCCGGCCGGGCAGCGCGACAGCATCGCCGACGTGCCAGGGGTGACCGTGGGCCACTGCACGCTGGCGCAGGATGCGGTGCAGACCGGCGTCACCGTGATCCGCCCGCACGGCGGTGACCTGTATCGCGACAAGGTGCCCGCGGCGGCCACCGTGCTTAACGGCTTCGGCAAGAGCGTGGGGCTGGTGCAGCTGGACGAACTGGGCGTGCTGGAGACGCCGGTTGCGCTGACCAACACCTTCTCGGTCGGCGCCATGGCGCAGGCGCAGATCCGTGCCGCCGTCGCCGCCAACCCGGAGATCGGACGCGCATGGCCGACGGTCAATCCGCTGGTGTTCGAATGCAATGACGGCTACCTGAACGATATCCAGCGCATGGCAGTGGACGGTAGCCACTATGACGCGGCGCTGGCCGCTGCCGGCCAGGACGTCGCGCAGGGCGCGATCGGCGCCGGGCGCGGCATGTCGTCGTTCGGCGTCAAGGGCGGCATCGGCACGGCATCGCGCATCGCGCAGGGCTATCGTGTCGGCGCGCTGGTGCTGGCAAATTTCGGCACGCCGGAGTCGCTGACGCTGGCGGGCAGGCTGGTCGGGCCGCAGCTGGCGCAGCGCCTGGCGCAGCCCGACGCGGTGGCGCAGCCGCCGCTGCCTGAAAAAGGCTCGATCATCATGGTCGTGGCCACCGACGCGCCGCTGGACGCACGCCAGCTGCGCCGGATGTCGCTGCGCGCGGGTGCGGGGCTGGCGCGCACCGGCTCGGTGTTCGGGCACGGCTCGGGCGATATCGCGCTCGCCTTCTCGACCGCCTATACCGTCCCGCACCAGGCCGACCGCGCGATGCCTGCGGTCGCCATGCTCCACGAAACGCTGCTCGACCCGCTGTTCCGCGCCGCCGCGGACAGTGTCGAGCAGGCCATCGTCCATGCGCTCTGGCATGCGGCGACGGTGCAGGGCCGCGACGGCCATGCCCGCCGCGCCTTGCTGGAGGTCATGCCAGAACTGCGCCAATCCGCCTGATGAAGATCCTGATTTCCACCGATATCGAGGGCGTCGCCGGCGTCTTCCACGCCGAGCAGACCCGCCCCGGCAGCGGCGAATATGAACGCGCCCGCGCCTGGATGAGCGCCGAGGCCAATGCCGCCGTCGCCGGCGCCTTTGCCGGCGGCGCCACCGAAGTGCTGGTCAACGACTCGCATGGCGGCTTCCGCAACCTGCTGCCGGACCAGATCGACCCGCGCGCGCGGTTGGTGCTCGGCAAGCCGCGCTACCTCGGCATGATGGCCGGCATCGAGGACGGCGCCGACGGCGTGCTGATGATCGGCTACCACGGCCGCGCGCAGAGCCGCGGCGTGCTGGCGCACACCATCAACAGCGGCGCCTTCGCCCGGGTCTGGCTTAACGGCATGGAACTTGGCGAGGCTGGTCTCTACGGCGCGCTGGCCGGGGAACTGGGCGTGCCGGTGCTGATGGCCAGCGGTGACGACGTCTTCGTGCAGGAAACCCGGCCGCTGATGCCGTGGGTGCGCTTTGCCGAGACCAAGCGTGCCGGCGGCTTCGGCAGCGGCACCACGCTGTCGCCGGCGGCGGCGCGCGAGGCGATCCAGGCGGCCGCGGCCGAGGGCGTGCGCGGCGCGGCGCAGGCGCAATGCCTGCGGCTCGAAGCGCCGGTGAGCACCAGGCTGCAGACCCTGACGCCGGCGCATGCCGACCTGTTCTGCCAGTGGCCGACGCTGGAGCGCCTCGATGGCGTGACCCTGGGCTTCCAGGCCGATTCCGTGCAGGCCGCGGTACGCATGCTCAACTGCCTGTCGGCGATGTCGTTCATGCTGAAGTAGCGCCTGCCGGCAGCGGATCCTCCGGATCGGCGACAATAGCGGGTCCGCAGCCAACCCAGCCAACCCGGCACTACGCATTCGCATGACCCAGGCACACGACGGGGGCTGGATCCCCGTACGCAAGGACTTCGTCGACTTGGACACCCGTTGCCATGCGCGCGGCAACAGCCGCCGGCACCACGGTTTCCCGCACGGACAGGCCTATATCCTGCGCGACGCCGCCGGGCATGAGTATCCGTTCGGCGAAGACTGCGCCCGCGCCGCGGTGGCGCATCCCGGGTTGCTTCTGCAGGTGCCGGACTACACCGAGCGCGACGTGGTGCCGCGCTCGGCCTTGCCCGATCCCATCCCCGCCGGCGTCCGGCGCGGAAGGCGTAGCGCGGCGGAAACCGCGGCGGCAGAACGCCTTGCGGCCATCCGCTACCTTGTCCTGCGCATGGAAAAAGTGGCCGCCGTGCCGCGCGTGCAGCCCACCGTGCGCTTTCCCGCGCTGGACCCGGTCTACGAGCAATACCTGCGTACCGGCGACGTGGCCACTGCGCAGGTGCGCCGCATCCTGGCGATCGAGCGCGCGCCCAGCACGCCGCCGCGGCTGCGCGCCACCAACCTGCTCGACGTCTATACGGCCCATGTCAAGCTGGAGCGGCTGATCGCCGCCTCCAACAGCGTCGACAACATCCGCTTCCTGCGAGGCCTGCACGACTGGCTGGCGCGCCACCTGGTGCTGACTGCCAGCCAGTTGGCCGCGGCAGGGATCGAGATGCATCCGCAGGCCTTTACCTCGCCCGGCATCTGGGGCGCCGCGGCGGAAGCGGCAAGCCGGGCGGTCCCGGCCGCTTCGGCGCTACCCGATCCGAACGGCTCGCTGTTCTAGCTACCCATTCGGCGCAACTGGCAGAACCGGTGGAAATGGCGTCTAATGGCCTGCATCGCCATCCGCCGGTGACGCCATGAGTCCTTTTTCGCGCAGCTACGCCGAAGCCCGCCAGAAGTTCCTCGATGCCGCGCGCGCGGCCGGGGCAGACCTGGCGCAGTTCCCGCATCCGACCCGCCGCGGCAGCGCCGGCGAGGACCTGGCGATCGACGTGGCGCAGGTGGGCCCGCCCGGCGCGCGGCAGTGCCTGATGGTGACTTCCGGCACCCATGGCGCCGAGGGCTTCGCGGGCTCAGGCGTGCAGATTGCGATGCTGAACGACACCGCGCTGCTCGCAGATTGCGCCGCCGCGGGCACCAGCCTGCTGCTGGTCCATGCCATCAATCCCTACGGTTTCTCGCATCTGCGCCGGGTCAACGAAGACAACGTCGACCTGAACCGCAACTTCATGGACTTCTCGCAGCCGCTGCCGTACAACGGGCCATATGCGGAGATTGCGCCGCTGCTGCTGCCGGCGCAGTGGCCGCCATCCGACGCCGACCAGGCTCAGCTGATGAAGACCGTGGCCGAGCGCGGCATGGCGTGGTACCAGGCCGCGCTGAGCGGCGGCCAGTACCAGGACCCGGACGGCATGTTCTTCGGCGGCACCAAGGCGACCTGGAGCAACTACACGCTATGCCGCATCCTGGCGCGCTTCGGCGCCGGGCGCGAGACGCTGCGCTGGATCGACGTGCACACCGGCCTGGGGCCGTGGGGCTATGGCGAGCCGATCCACATGGGCCCGGACACGCCCGAGTCGCTGACGCGCACGCGCGCCATCTGGGGCAGCCGGGTGACGTCGATCTATGACGGCTCGTCGACCTCGGCCAACCTGACCGGGCTGGCCTGGCGTGCGGTGCCGCAGACACTGCCGGGGATCGACTATGCCGGCATCGCGCTGGAATTCGGCACGCTGCCAGTGGGCGAGGTGCTGGACGCGCTGCGTGGCGACCACTGGCTGCACCGGCATCCCGAAGCGGACGAGAACCAGCGCGCGCTGGTGCGCCAGGCGATGTGGCGGGCCTTCTATGGCGACGCCGACGACTGGCGCGACGGCGTGGTGACGCAAGTGACCGACGCCGTGCGCAGCACGCTGGCCGCGGCCTGAGCTCGGCCTGGTTTTGGCCGTAGCGGGACCGTATCTCGCATTCGAAATCGTTCAGTACAGGGCGCAAGCCGCTTCTGGTAATGTCTCGGACTTGGCTGTAGAGTGCCGTCAAAGGCACCGCTGGTTTGGGCGTCAGTGCGGGCCGGGCAGTCACAACGAAACGCTACAAGAAACGCCACCAAGAACAAGACGGAAGGGGGTCCCCGGCCGGCCAGCGGCGCAGCGCAAGCGCCGGCACCGGCAAGGCGCGCGGCGCCGCTTCCGGCATCAGCTCGGCGGGAGGCCGGCGCGATGACGCTCTACGAACTCAAGCCCAGGTTCCAGGCATGGCTGCGCCCGGTGGTGCAGGACCTGGCCCATCGCGGCGCCACCGCCAACCAGGTCACGATCGCCGCGGCCGCCGGCTCTCTCGCGGTCGGCGTGCTGGCTGCCATCGGCATGCTGGTGACCGAGAGCCCGGCGCTGTTCCTGCTGTTTCCCCTCTGGCTGTTCCTGCGCATGGCGCTCAATGCCATCGACGGCATGCTCGCGCGCGAGCACGGCCAGCAGAGCGCGCTCGGCGCCTACCTCAACGAACTTGGCGACATCGTCTCGGACCTGGCGCTGATCCTGCCGCTGGCCGCGCTGCCGGATTTCGGGCTGGCGCAGGTCGGCACCTTTGCGCTGCTGGCGGTGATGGCCGAGGCCGCCGGCCTGGTCGGGCCCCTTGCCGGCGCCAGCCGGCGCTACGACGGCCCGCTTGGCAAGAGCGACCGTGCCTTCGCGGTCGGGGCCATCGCACTGTGGGCGGGGCTGGGGCTGGGCTTCGGCGCTGCCGCTTCCTGGTTGTGGCTGGCGCTGTCCTTGCTGTCGCTTTACACCATTGCCAATCGCGTGCGCCGCGGCGTTGCCGAGGCGCGTGCCCGCACCGCAGGCTGAAGCCATGGACCGAGCCGCTATCCGCCAGCCGCAGGAGCGGCATTTCCAGACCCATGACGGCCAGGCGCTGTTCTACCGCCACTGGCCTGCGGTGGAGGGCCCGGCGCGTGGCGCCGTGGTGCTGTTCCACCGCGGCCACGAGCATTCCGGGCGTGTCGCCCACCTGGCCGACGAACTGAACCTGCCGGGCTACGACATCTTCGCCTGGGACGCGCGTGGCCACGGCCGCTCGCCCGGCGAGCGTGGCTACAGCCCCTGCCTGGCGGATTCGGTGCGCGATATCCAGACGTTTACCCAGCATATCGCCGAGGCGCACGGCATCCCGCTGGAGCGTACCGCGGTCATTGCGCAAAGCGTCGGGGCGGTGCTGGCCGCCACGTGGGTGCACGACTACGCGCCGCCGATCCGCGCGCTGGTGCTCGCCTCGCCGGCCTTCAAGGTCAAGCTGTACGTGCCGTTCGCGCGGCCGGGACTGAAGCTGATGCACCGGCTGCGCGGCAGGTTCTTCGTCAACAGCTACGTCAAGGCGAAGTTCCTGACGCACGATCCCGGGCGCATCGCCAGTTATGACACCGATCCGCTGATCACGCGGCCGATCGCGGTCAATATCCTGCTGGACCTGTACGAGACCGCGGAACGCATCGTCGCCGATGCCGCCGCGATCACGGTGCCGACGCAGCTGCTGATCTCCGGCGCCGACTGGGTCGTGCACCGCGGGCCGCAGGACCGCTTCTACGAGCGGCTGGGCGCGCGCACCAAGGAACGCATCGTGCTGGAGGGGTTTTTCCACGACACGCTGGGCGAGCGCGACCGCAAGCTGGCCGTGGACGCGGCGCGGCGCTTTATCGTGCGCGAGTTCGACACGCCGTCGCCGCCGCGCTCGCTGCTGGAGGCCGACCTGATCGGCCCGTTCCGGGAAGAGTCGGACCGGCTGGCGTCCGCGCCGGGCGGGCTGGCGGCCTGGTACTGGCGCGCGGCGCGTGCCAACCTGAAGCTCGGCGGGATGCTGTCGGACGGCGTGCGGCTCGGGCATGAGACCGGTTTCGACTCGGGCTCGACGCTCGACTACGTCTACCGCAATACGCCGTCGGGACGCGGCCCGCTGGGCCGGATGGCCGACGCGCAATACCTCGGCGCCATCGGCTGGCGCGGCATCCGCCAGCGCAAGGTCCACGCCGAAGCGCTGATCGCCGAGGCCGTGCGGCGGCTGCGTGCGGCCGGCATGCCGGTGCGCATGGTCGATATCGCCGCCGGGCATGGGCGCTATGTGCTGGAGGCGCTGGGTGCGCTGGACGGCGGCGCCGGGGCGGTCGAATCGATCCTGCTGCGCGACTACAGCCAGCTCAATGTCGAACAGGGCAGGGCGCTGATCGCCGCCAAGGGACTGCAGGGAGTCGCCCGCTTCGATCAGGGCGATGCCTTCGACGGAGACAGCCTGGCGGCGCTGGCCCCGGCGCCGACGCTGGCCGTGGTATCGGGCCTGTACGAGCTGTTCCCGGAAAACGCGATGGTGCGCCGCTCGCTGGAAGGGCTGGCGCGCGCGGTGCCGCCTGGCGGCTACCTGGTCTACACCGGCCAGCCCTGGCATCCGCAGCTCGAATTCATCGCCCGCGCGCTGACCAGCCACCGCGGCGGCGCCGCCTGGGTGATGCGGCGCCGTTCGCAGGCCGAGATGGACGAACTGGTGCGCGCCGCCGGCTTCGACAAGGTGACCCAGCGCATCGACCCGTGGGGCATCTTCACCGTCAGCCTGGCGCGCAGGCGCGAAGCATGAGCACGCTGCCCGCCGACGCGGCTGCCGCGGCCCCCACCGGTGAACGTCCCTGGGGTTTGGCCTGCCTGCTGCTGGCGCTGGCCGGCGCGTTTTTCTTTTCCAGCTACGGCTTCGCCAACTGGCTCGCGAGCCAGCGCGCGCAGGTGCCAACGGTCTATTTCGGCTGGGAACGCGGCATCCCGTTCCTGCCGTGGACCATCATCCCGTACTGGTCGATCGACCTGCTGTACGGCATCTCCTTCTTCCTGTGGCAAACGCGGGCGGCACTGGTCACGCACGTCAGGCGGCTGGTGCTGGCGCAGCTGGTCTCGGTGGCGTGCTTTATCGCCTTCCCGCTGCGCTTCAGCTTCGAGCGGCCGCAGGCGGACGGGCTGCCGGGGCGGCTGTTCGCGCTGCTGGGTGGCTTCGACCTGCCGTTCAACCAGGCGCCGTCGCTGCATATCAGCCTGCTGGTGATCCTGTGGGTCGCGTACGCGGCGCACCTGCGCGGCGGATGGCGCTGGCTGCTGCATGGCTGGTTCGCGCTGATCGGCGTGTCGGTGCTGACCACATGGCAGCATCACCTGATCGACGTGCCGACCGGGGCGCTGGTTGGCTGGCTGTGCGTTTACCTGTTCCCGATGCGGCTGCCGGAGGTTGCGGCGGGCTTGCCCGATGCGCGCACGCGCCAGCTTTCGCGGCGCTATGCGGTTGGCGCGGTCGTGGCACTGCTGTGCGCGGTACTGGCGGTGGCATTGTCCATGACGCTGGCGTTCCTGCTGCTGTGGGCCGCGCTGGCGCTGGCCTGCATTGCCCGCATCTACGCGCTGGCCGCGCCGGCCTGGTTCCTGAAGCATGCAGACGGCACGATGGCGCGGGCGGCACGCTGGGTGCTGGCGCCATACCTGCTCGGCGCGTTCCTGAATTCGCGCTGGTGGACCCGGCGCGCGCCGCAGGCCAGCCGCATCGCCGACGGCGTCTGGGTCGGCCGCTTCCCGACCGGTGCCGAACTGCGCGCATTGGGCGCCGATGCTGTAGTCGACCTTAGCGCCGAACTGCCGCGCGCCGCCTCTGGTCCCGGGCTGGCCTATCGCTGCGTGCCGGTGCTGGATCTGACCGTGCCGACCGCGCGGCAACTGGAGCAGGCCGTGGCGCAACTCGACGCATGGCACGCGCAAGGACGCCGGATACTGGTGAGCTGCGCGCTGGGATATTCGCGCAGCGCGCTGGTGGCTGCCGCATGGATGGCGCGCAGGCAGGGACTGCGCGACGCGCCGGCGGCACTGGCCGCTTTGCGCGCGCACCGGCCTGCGGTGGTGCTGGGGCGCGAGCACGCCGCCACGCTGCAGGCATGGCTGGACCAGTATCCGACAGCGGAGGCTGCCGATGGCCGCTGATGGCGCACGCAGCAGTTCCTCGGAGGCCTGGATCGCGCACGCCGTCACCGGCGCGCTGTCCGGTGCGCTCTGGATCGGCGTGGTCGGACTGGCCTTCGCGCTGGCATCCGTCTGGATGTCCGCCAGCCCGGCACTGTCTGCACTGCCGTTGCTGGTGGCGCTGGCCCAGCTCTGGCTTCTGCTGCGCGTGGCGATTGACCGGCGCCTGTTCGACGCGCTGGCCGCTTCGGCCGACCCCAACGTCCAGACAGGCCAGGCGGACCTGGCCGGACTCGACGGCGCGCTGACCGGACTGGGCTGGATCGCATCCGAGCGCACTGGCCGCCCGCTGCCCGAACGCGCACGCGGCGCGATGCGGCTGGTGCGCGCCAGCCTGGTACTGGCCGCAGTCCAGCTGTGCCTGTCCCTGCTGATCTTGCTGCTGAGGTAAACAACACCATGTGGATCGCCCGTGCCACCGCGCGCGCCATCATCGCTTTCGCCCGCCTGCTGACCGGCATGCGCGCCAACTGGCAGGGCTGCATCCCGGCCGCGGTGCAGCGCGTGTACTTTGCCAACCACAGCAGCCATGGCGACTTCGTGCTGATCTGGGGCTGCCTGCCGCCCGACCTGCGCACCGGCACGCGCCCGGTGGCCGGCGCCGATTACTGGGACCGATCGCCGCTGCGGCGCTTTATCGGCCGCGACGTATTCCGCGCGTTGCTGATCGACCGCACGCGCAGCGATCCGGGCAATGACCCGGTGGCACTGATGCGTGGCGCGCTGGAAGGCGGCGATTCGCTGATCCTGTTCCCCGAGGGCACCCGTAACACCACCGATGCGCGGCTGCTGCCGTTCAAGAGCGGCATCTACCACCTGGCGCGCGCTTGTCCGGAGGTGGAGTTCGTGCCGGTCTGGATCGACAACCTCAACCGCGTGATGCCCAAGGGCGAGGTCGTGCCGGTGCCGCTGCTATGCACCGTGACCTTCGGCCAGCCCGTGCTGGTGGCCGACGGCGAGGACAAGGAGAGCTTCTTGTCCCGCTGCCGCGGGGGCCTGCTCGCGCTGGCCCCCGAACTGGACTGATGGCGGACCGATAGCGGAAAGATGACCATGCCAACCATCCCGACCCTGCCTGCGGTGCACTGGGACCATGAGACCGGGCTGCTGTTCGGCGGCCTGTTTGCCGTGCTGCTGCTCGCCTCCACCGTGACCGCGCTGCTGCGCTGGCGCGTGGCCGGGGGCGGGCAGCATGCGGTAATCGACAACCTCGCGCAGCGCGTCAACGCCTGGTGGTGGATGATCGGCGTCATGGGCGTGGCCTTCGCGCTGGGCCGCACCGCGGTGATCGTGCTGTTCTACCTGCTGTCGTTCTTCGCGCTGCGCGAGTTCGTCACCATCACCACCACGCGCCGCGGCGACCATCGCGCCATCGTCGCCGCCTTTTTCGTATTCCTGCCGCTGCAGTATGTGCTGGTCTACATCGGCTGGTACGGCATGTTCTCGATCCTGATCCCGGTCTACGCCTTCCTGTTCCTGCCGATCCTGGCGGCGCTGTCGTCCGAGACCACGCGCTTCCTGGAGCGCTGCGCCGGGGTGCAATGGGCGGTGATGATCTGCGTGTTCTGCATCTCGCACGTGCCGGCGCTGCTGACGCTGCCGATCCCGGGCTTCGAGGGCCGCAACCTGCTGCTGATCGCCTTCCTGGTGATCGTGGTGCAGGGCAGCGACGTGCTGCAGTACGTGTGGGGCAAGCTGTGCGGCAAGCGCAAGATCGCGCCGCTGCTGTCGCCGTCGAAGACGGTGGAAGGGTTTGTCGGCGGCGTGGCAAGTGCCACTGCGCTGGGTGCGGCGCTGTGGTGGATCACGCCGTTCACGCCGTGGCAGGCCGGACTGATTGCGCTGGCCATCGCGCTGATGGGCTTCCTGGGCGGGCTGGTGATGTCGGCGATCAAGCGCGACCGCGGCATCAAGGACTGGGGCCACATGATCCAGGGCCACGGCGGCATGCTGGACCGGCTCGACTCGGTAGTGTTCGCCGCGCCGGTGTTCTTCCATATCACCCGCTACTGGTGGGTACCCTGAGCCGGGCGACGCTCAGATTTCGGTCTCCTCGCACCACTTGACCACCGCATCACGGAAGTCCTGGCAGATCGGCGACAGGTAGCCGCCGGCGCGCCACAGCACCGCCAGTTCGTGCTGCCACGACATGCCGGGCCCGGCGATCGCCTGCAATCCCTGTCCCTCCGCCTGCTTCAGGATGCGCGGCGGCATGATGCCGAGCAGGTCCGAGTGCCGCAGCAACTCGCCGAACGCGACCGGCGAGGCCGTGCTTTCCACCGCCACGCGCGGCGGCGGCAGCCCCACCGAGGTGAATCGTTCCTCCAGCCATTGGCGCAGGTACAGCGAGCTGGCCGGCACCGCCCAGCGCTCTTCGGTCAGGTCGGCCAGCGTGCGGAAGCTGCCGCGGCGCGGATGTGCGCTGCGGCAGACGATCTGCATGGTCAGCGGCCCAAGCGGCAGCCAGTCGATGTCTTCCGGCACGCTGGCCGGGCGCGCCGCCAGGATCAGGTCGGCGTCGCCGTTCTGCAGCATCGCCATCAGGCGCGCGCTCAGGTGCGTCTCGATCGAGAACACGGCCAGCGGGCGGCTGACGAAGAACTGCGCCAGCAGCGGCGACAGCAGCGACGGCACCAGGTAAGGAATGGCGCCGAGCCGTACCGTGCCGGCGCGCGCCAGCCGCTGCTCGGCCAGTTCATTGCGCAGGTCGGCTGCCGCCAGCGAGATCCTGCGCGCATGCGCCAGCAGCGTCTTGCCGACGCTGGTCGGCACCAGCCCGCGCGGGGTGCGCTCGAACAGCGGCATGCCGGCCTCGCCCTCCAGCCGTGCCAGCGTCTTGGACAGGCCGGACTGGGTCATGCCGAGCGTGTCGGCCGCGCGATGCAGGTTGCCGTGTTCGCTGACTACCAGGAAGGCTTCAAGATCCTCGAATCGCATGGGACGTACCGGGTACCGGGCAATGGGGCGCGCTGGGGGCGGAGCGGGCCATTGTAGCGCCGGTATGCCCATGCGCTGCGTCACCGCACCCCAGGTTCCGGCCGCGCCATGCCTGGCAGGACTCGCCTTGCGCCGAGCGGGAATCGGCGGGGCGCGGCCGATGCCATAGACTGCGCTGGCATCCCTCGCATCGCCAGCGGCTGGCGGGCATCACAGAAGGGAGCCAGGACAGGAGACACCAACCATGCCGACCCTCCGCTCGCGGCTGCGCGCCGCCATGCCCGCCATCATGCTGGGCGCCCTTGCAGCCACAACCGTGGCCACAACCGCAGCCACGGCGCACGCCGCCGATGCCGCCCCCGGCGCCGAACCGTATCCATCGCGCCCGCTGACCATCGTGGTGCCGTCGGTGGCAGGCAATGTCAACGACGCGGTCGCCCGGCTGATCGGGCAGGAACTGACCAGGGCCTGGGCCCAGCCGGTCATCGTCGACAACAAGCCCGGCGCAGGGACCACCACCGGCACCAAGCACGTCGCGCGCGCCGCGAAGGATGGCTATACCGCGCTGCTGACCTTTACCGCGCACGTGCAGAACCCGTCGCTGTACCCGCGCATCGGCTACGACCCGATCGCCGATTTCGCGCCGGTCAGCGAGGTCGCGATCTCGTCGACCATCCTGGCCGTGTCGCCGGACTTTCCGGCGCGCACGCTGCCTGAGCTGGTGGCGCTGGTCAAGGCCAATCCCGGCAAGTACCCGTATGGTTCCTATGGCGCCGGCACGACCGGCCATATCCTCGGCGAACTGCTCAAGCGCGAGGCCGGCCTGCAGATGGAGCACGTGGCCTACAAGGGCGGTGCGCCGCTGGCGACCGACCTGGCCGCCGGCCACGTGAAGATCGGCTTCATCGCGGTGGGCACGGCGATGCCGCTGCTGCAGGGCGGCAAGCTGATCCCGGTGGCGATGGCCGGCGCCGAGCGCTCGGCGCTGCTGCCCAGGGTGCCAACCTTCCGCGAGGCGGGCTACCAGGGCTTCGAGCCGGATGCGTGGATGGGCCTGCTGTTCCCGGCCGGCGTGCCGAAGGCGCGGATCGAGGCACTGTCGCGCGAAGTCGCTCGCATCGTGCGCATGCCGGAGATCGCAAAGAAGATGCAGGACCTGAACCTGGTGCCGGTGGGCAACACACCGGAAGCCTTCGCCGCGGTGCTGAAGAGCGACCGCGACAAATGGAGCCGCATCATCCGCGATGTCGGCATCACGCTGGAATGACTGGACTGACGATGCAAGAGGACGAATACCTGGGGCTGGTCTGTTCGCGCTGGTGCCACTGGAGCGAACTGGAACTGCAACGCATCCCGCGCCAGCCGCTCGGGCCGGGACAGGTGCGCATCCGCGTGCGGCACGCCGGCGTCGGCTTTGCGCTGAGCCTGTTCGTGTCGGGCAAGTACCAGCGCAAGCCGCCGCTGCCGTTCACGCCCGGCACGGAAGCGGCCGGGGAGATCCTTGAGGTCGCGCCGGACGTGACGCGGCTGCGCGTTGGGCAGCGCGTGGCGGCGGCGCTGGACTGGGGCGGTTTTGCCGAAGAAGTCGTGACGACCGCCGACACGGTCTATCCGGTGCCGGATGGTCTTGCACTGGCGCACGCCGCGGCACTTCCGGTTACCTACGGCACCGTGTGGGCCGCGTTAGCGTGGCGCGCCGGGCTGCAACCCGGCGAGACCATGCTGGTGCACGGCGCCAGCGGCGCGCTCGGCACGGCGGCCGTGCAGGTGGGCAAGCTGATGGGCGCGCGCGTGATCGCCACCGCCAGCACCGACGCCAAGCGCGAGGCGGCACTGGACAATGGCGCGGCGCATGCGCTGCCTGCCGACGCGGCCACGCTGGCGGCCTCGGTGAAGGCGCTGTGCCCGGCGGGCGGGGTCGACGTGGTGTTCGATCCGGTCGGCGGCGACCTGTTCGATGCCTCGCTGCGCTGCGCGGCGCCGGGCGCGCGGCTGCTGTCGATCGGCTACGCCAGTGGGCGTATCCCGGAAGTGCCGGCCAACCTGCTGCTGGTCAAGAACCTGTCGATGATCGGCTTCAACTACGGCTACTACATCGGCTGGGGACTGACCGATGAACGCCAGCGCTTCGCGCCGCGCGTGCAGCAGGTGGTCGAGCAGATCATGCAGGCGGTGGCGAGCGGCAAGCTGGCGCCGCCCGTGCTGCAGCACTTCCCGCTGCGCGACTGGCTGGCGGCGGTCGACACCACGATGTCGCGCCGGGCGATCGGCAAGGTCATGCTGGATATCTGAAATGCGGAGGACGACATGAAAGCCGAACAAGACGCCGCGCTGCTCGACGGCCTGACGGTGCTCGACCTGAGCCAGGGGATCGCCGGCCCCTACTGCGGACTGGTGCTGCGCCAGCAGGGCGCGCGCGTGATCAAGGTGGAGCCGCCCGGCGGCGACTGGTCGCGCAACATGGGCCGCATCCGCGCCGGCCAGACCGCGATCGCGGTCGCGTGCAACGCCGGCAAGGAAAGCGTGCTGCTGGATGCGCGCACCGACAGCGGCCGCGCCGCCATTGCACGCCTGGCGGAGCGTGCCGACGTGGTGATCCAGAACTTCCGCCCCGGCGTGGCCGAGCGCATGGGCGTGGGCTACGAGGCGCTGGCGGCGCGCAACCCGGGGCTGGTCTATGTGTCGATCTCCGGCTACGGCCATGCCGGCCCGATGGCGGCACTGCCGGCGGTCGATACCACGGTCCAGGCGGTCAGCGGGCTGATGCACCTGAACCGCGACGGCGCGGGCCAGCCGCGACGTATCCCGTTCTTCCTGATCGATCTGAGCACCGGGCTGTATGCCGCCCAGCATGCATGCGCGGCGTTGTTCAAGGCCGCGCGCCATGGCAAGGGGCGCCACGTGAAGCTGTCGCTGCTGGAAACCAGCGCGGCGCTGCAGTCATACCTGCTGGTGGACGATGCCATGTTTCCCGACGCCGAAATGGCGGCGGCCAATGCGCCGACGGGATTGTTCTCGGCGGCGGACGGCATGCTCTACATCAGCATGCTCAACGACGCGATGTTCGTGCGGCTGGCGCGCGTGCTGGGCTTTGACGACTGGCTCGACGATGCCGCGCTGCGCACCAGTGCCGGCCGGCTGCCGCGCGCGGCGGAACTGAACCGGCGCGTGGCGCAGGCGGTGGCCGCGCAGCCGCTCGCACATTGGGAAGCGCTGCTGACCGAGCATGACGTGCTGTTTGGCCGCGTCAGCCACGCAAGCGAGTTCCTGCGGAGCGCGCAATGCCGGCAGGCGGGGGTTTTCGGCCGCTTGAGGCTGGACGGGATTGGCGAGGTGCCGTGGGCCAACCTGCCGGGCATGGCAGGCATGACGCGGCCCGAGGGCGATGCGCCCACGCTGGGTCAGCACACCGAAGCGGTGCTGGCGGAGTTCGGCATCAGCGCCTGACATTGCCGCTCGGAAAAGAAAAACGGACGGTGCGCATATGCGTACCGTCCGTTTCCTTTGTGCGTTGGTAGGCTCGATTGGACTCGAACCAACGACCCCCACCATGTCAAGGTGGTGCTCTAACCAGCTGAGCTACGAGCCTAGCGAAGCCGCGAATTATAGGGATGCCTCCGCGATTGCGCAAGCACCTTCGCAAACTTTCTGCGATTGTGCTGCGCGCACCGCGTCAGCATGCTTTGGATGGCGCTTATGCCTGCGTCAGCCGGTCGCGCAATTCGCGCTTGAGCACCTTGCCGATGGCGCTGCGCGGCAGGCTGTCGACCACATGCAGCTCCGCCAGCCGCTGGGTCTTGCCCAGGCGCTCGTTGGCCCAGGCGAGCACGTCCTGTGCCGTGGCGCCGCTACCCGCGCGCAGCGCGACGAAGCCCACCGGCGTCTCGCCCCAACGCTCCGACGGCACGCCGACCACCGACACCTCTGCGACCGCGGGGTGCTCGCGCACCACCGCCTCGATATCGCTCGGATAGATATTGAAGCCGCCCGAGATGATCATGTCCTTCTTGCGGTCGACCAGCACCAGGAAGCCGTCTTCATCGAAGCGGCCGATATCGCCGGTGCGGATGAAGCGGTTGCCCTGCGCATCGAACCATTCGGTCTCGGCGGTCTTCTCCGGCTGGTTGTGGTAGCCGTTCATCATGGCCGGCGAACGGCCGACCACTTCGCCGGTGCTGCCCGGCGGCAACTCGCGGCCTTCGTCGTCGATGATGCGGATGTCGGCGTTCGGCGCGGGGCGGCCCACGGTGTGCAGCTTGTCGGGGAACTGGTGCGCGTGCAGCAGGCAACTGCCGCCGCCTTCGGTCATGCCGTACAGCTCGGTCAGCCCGCCCGGCCAGCGGCGCAGCACCTCGGCCTTCAATGCCGGGCTGAACGGCGCGCTGGTGCAGAATTTCTGCCGGAAGGACGACAGGTCATGACTATCGAAGTCCGGATGTGCCAGCAGGCGCTGGTATTGCACCGGCACCAGCATGGTGTGCGTGACGCGGTGCTGCTGCGCCAGCGCCAGGTACTTGCCCGCATCGAACTTGGCCATCAGGATCGCCGTGCCGCCCAGGCCGATGGTCGGGAAGAAGCTGGCCAGTGTGGTGTTGGAGTACAGCGGCGTCGACAGCAGCGTGACCGCGTCGGTGCCGTAGCCCGTGGCCGCGCCGCGCGACACGTGCGCCCAGCGCATGCCGTGCGACTGCACGATGCCCTTGGGCTTGCCGGTGGTGCCGGACGAATAGATGATGTTCAGCGGCATTTCCGGGAGGATTTCGGGCTCCTGCACCGGCGTGCCGGCGGGGGCGAGCCAGTCAGCATAGGGCTGCCCAGCGTCGCTGCCATCGAGCGTGACGATGGGCGTGCCTGCAAGCTGCGCGCGCACAGGCTGCAATGCGGCAGCGACCGCCGCATCGGTAAAGAGGATGCGCGCGCCCGCGTCGGCGGCCATGCCGGCCAGGCTTTCCGGTGTCGACGACGGTGCCAGCGGCGCCACCACCACGCCCGCGCGCACCGCGCCCAGGTAGACCGCCGCATACTCGATCGACGAGTTCGCGCAGATCGCGATGGCCTCGCCCGGGCTCACGTTGTCGCGCGCCAGCGCCGCGGCGATGCGGTCCATGGCGGCGTCCAGCCCGGCATAGTCGAGCACGCGGCCGTCATGCATCAGCGCGTGCTGTGTGGGCCGTTCGGTGGCATGCTCGCGCACGAGCACGGACATGGTGGTGAAAGGGCGGGTGAGCGCGGCGGGCTGGGTGGTCGTCTGGGTCATGTTGGCAAGTTCATCTCGCAAAAACGGAGCGGGCGCCGGCATGGCGGCGCCCGCCGGGAAGCGGTTACTGTATCTGCGCGCCGGAGTCCTTCACGACCTTGTTCCAGCGGTTGATCTCGGCATCGATATGCGTGCGCAGCGCGGCGGGCGTGGAGCCGACCGGTTCATAGCCGTTGGTTGCCAGCGTGGCCTTCAGGTCGGGCTGGCGCAGCACCGTGGCGATCTCGGTGCTGAGGCGGTCGACCACCGGCTGCGGCGTGCCGGCCGGCGCCAGCACCGCATACCAGCCGGTGATGCTGATGCCCGGCACGCCGGCTTCGGCCAGCGTCGGCACGTCGGGCGCGACCGCGGCGCGCTGGCTGCCGGTCACCGCCAGCGCGCGCAGCTTGCCGCTCTTCACGTGCGGCAGCGTGGTGGAGATGCTGTCGAAGGTCAGCTGGACCTCGCCCGACAGCATCGCCGTCACCACCTGCGCGCTGCCCTTGTACGGGACATGGGTCATCTTGATGCCGGCCACGGAATCGAACAACTCGCCCGCCAGGTGGCCGGTGTTGCCGTTGCCGGCCGAGGCGAAGGTCAGCTTGCCGGGATTGGCCCTGGCCTCCGCGATCAGCTCTTGCACGTTGTTCGCGCGCAGCGACGAGCTGCCGGCCAGGATCATCGGCAGGTTGGCCACCAGCGACACCGGCGCGAAGTCCTTGCGGGTGTCGTACGGCAGCTTGGGATAGAGGCTCGCATTGATGGCATGCGCGGCCAGCACCATGATCAGCGTGTACCCGTCCGGCTTGGCGCGCGCCAGCGCCTGCGTGGCGATGGTGCCGCCGGCGCCGGGCCGGTAGTCGAGCACCACCGGCTGGCCCAGCTTTTCCTGCAGCTTGGCGGCCACCGGGCGCGCCAGCAGGTCGGCGCTGCCGCCAGGCGGGTAGGGAATCAGCAGCTGGATCGGCCGCGCCGGCCAGGTCTCGGCGCCGGCAGTGAGTGGTACGGCCAGCGAGCCGGCGGCCAGCATGCCGGCCAGGCCGCGCACGAGCCATGCGCGGCGGCCCCGGGCGGGGCGCAGGGATGATGCCATCGATGTGTCTCCTGGTTATGCGGCCGCGGGCGCGGCCGCCGTCCCATGTAGCGGGCTGGGACGTGGATGTCACAAACGGTAAAACGGGATGCGCGGCAGCGGAATTCTTAAATTGATAAGTCTGGCTTTTTGCAGGCGAAGCCCAGAACGGTCCTCTTTCATGGCGGGCTCCGACCGGTATAGTGCTCAGTTGGTCGGATGCGGCGGACTGAAGAAATACGGGATCAGCGACACCGCGACCAGCACTGCCGCCGACACAAAAATCGCCGCATAGGTCGACGCCACCGGCCACTGCCGCACATGCCCCGCGTTCGCGATCAGGCCGAACGCCCACGACGTCAGCGCCGACCCGAGGAACACGAAGGTATTGAGCAGGCCCAGGCCGCGGCCGCGCTGCGAAGGCGGGATCAGGCCACGGCCCTGCGCCATCACCAGCGGATGGAGCATGCCGATGGTCGACAGCAGCGCCATCATCGCCACGGCGTAGCCGATGCCGGTGTCCGGCCATAGTGCCAGCAGGATCGCCCCCGACATGGCAAAGCACGACCAGCCGGCGATGGCGGTCTTGAGCGTGCTGCGCCGGACCAGCACCGGCAGCAGGAAGGCCGTCAGGAAGCCGGCCAGGCTCAGCAGCGTCAGCGCCACGCCGCGCGGCGCCGAGCCCAGGCCGAATACCTCGGCCAGGTAGGGGCCGCTCCAGGCGTTGCGGAAGGCGGTGCCGGCAGCCATGGCCACGCACAGCGGGATCAGCGTCCACAGTGGCGCCAGCTTCAGCAGCTGCGCGCTTTCCGACAGCATCGCCGGCCACGAGGCGCTGCGGGCCTCGGCATGGCCATGATCGCGCACGAAGCGCCACACGCCATAGCAGGCCGCCACCATGCCCAGCGCCGATACCGCCATCGATGGCCGCCAGCCGACCAGCGAGATGGCCCAGCCCAGCGGCGCGGTGGCGCACAGCGAGCCGATCATGCCGGTGGCGTTGGAGCGGCTGACCACGCGGGTGTAGTCGCGTTCGGAGAGTTGTTCCGAGGCGAAATGCAGCAGGCCCATGAACACGGGCGCGCACGCCAGCCCCAGCCCCACCTGCGCCAGCGTGGCCGCGGCGCCGTTGGGCGCCAGCACGAATATGATCGACGACAGCGCGCCCACGGCCAGCAGCAGCGCGGTCGGGCGGCCGACACCGTAGCGGTCGAACGCAATGCCCACGGGGATCTGCGCCACGGCAAAGGCCAGGAAGAATGACGAAGAGAGCGCGCCATACCCTGCCGGCGACAGGCCGAAATCGTGCTGCAGCTCCGGCGCCATCACTGCCAGGCAGGAGCGGAAGAACTGGCTGAGCGCGAAGGCGAAGGTCAGGATGGCGATGCCGCGCACGGCGCGCGTGGTTGCGGCTCGGGCGGGCAGGGCGTTGGAACCGGGAGGGGATCCGGGGAGGGGGGAGTTGCTGGCGGTCACGGCATTAGTGGCGCTATCAGTGGCGCTATATCTGCAGCGAGTGTAGAGCCTGCGCGCGTTGCCAGATCAACGGTTGGCCGGTGTTCGCCCAGATTGCGCCAGTGATGATTGTTTGCGCCCTCTCCCCCGGCCCCTCTCCCGCAGGCGAAAGAGGGGAGCAAACCGTCGGTGGGTTTGGCGCATCAGCCCGGCAGGGCGTCGTACGTCAGCAGGAACACCTGCTCCTCGCCCGCGCTGACCGGCAGCCAGACGATCTCCAGGTCGGGGAAGGCAGCCTCCACATTGGCATGCTCGTTGCCGATCTCGACCACCAGCACGCCACCCGGATTCAATCGCGCCTTGGCGCCGGCAATGATCCGCCGCACCACGTCCATGCCATCGTCCCCGCCGGCCAGCGCGATGCGCGGTTCGGCCTGGTATTCCGCCGGCAGTGCCTGCATCGAGGCCTCATTGACGTATGGCGGGTTGGTCAGGATCACATCGTAGGTCGCGCCATGCGGCAGCGGCGCGTACAGGTCGCCTTCGTAGAGACGGATGCGGTCGTCCATCTTGTAGTCGGCGACGTTGCGGCGCGCCACGGCCAGCGCGTCGGGCGAGATGTCGACCGTGTCGATCTTCGCGTTCGGCCACACATGCGCGGCCAGGATCGGCAGGCAGCCCGAGCCGGTGCACAGCTCCAGCACCGGGCCGATCTGTTCGGTCTCGCCGACCCACGGCTCCAGCCCTTCCTGCAGCAGTTCGCCAATGAAGCTGCGCGGCACGATCACGCGCGAGTCCACGTAGAAGCGCAGGCCATGCATATAGGCCTCGTGCGTGATGTAGGCGGCCGGCACGCGCTCGTTGACGCGGCGGTCGATCACCTTCAGCACGGCGTCGATTTCCTCGGGCAGCAGGCGCGCATCGAGGAACGGGTCGAGGGTGTCGAGCGGCAGGTTCAGCGTGTGCAGCACCAGGTAGGCCGCCTCGTCATAGGCGTTGGCGCTGCCATGGCCAAAGGACAGGCGCGCGGCGGTAAAGCGCGAGACTGCGAGGCGCAGCAGGTCGCGCACGGTGCGCAGGGGAGAGGGTGTTGCCATGTAGGTGTATTTCGGCGAAAAAAATCAAGCGATCAGGCGTTCAAGCACGCCGCGGTAAACGTTTTTCAGCGGGTCGATGAAGCGCACCTCGACGTGCTCGTCGATCTTGTGGATGCTGGCGTTGGGCGGGCCGAACTCGATCACCTGCGGACAGATCTTGGCGATGAAGCGGCCGTCGGAGGTGCCGCCGGTGGTCGACAGCTCGGTGTCGAAGCCGGTTTCGGCCTTGATCGCAGACGACAGCGCGTCGGACAGGTCGCCGCGCGGCGTCAGGAAGGGCTCGCCGCCCAGGGTCCAGTCCAGCGTGTATTCGAGGCTGTGTTGGTCCAGGATCGCATGCACTCGCGCCTTCAGGCCTTCGGGCGTGCTGGCGGTCGAGAAGCGGAAATTGAAATCGATGGTGACGTGGCCCGGGATCACGTTGGTGGCGCCGGTGCCGCCGTGGATATTCGACATCTGCCAGCTGGTCGGCGGGAAATACTCGTTGCCCTCGTCCCAGACCTCGGCCGCCAGTGCGGCCAGCGCCGGGGCGGCGTCATGGATCGGGTTGCGGCCCAGGTGCGGATACGCGATATGGCACTGGATGCCCTTGACCGTCAGCTTGCCCGACAGCGAGCCGCGGCGGCCGTTCTTGACCATGTCGCCGAGCGCGTTGACCGAGGTCGGCTCGCCGATCACGCAGTAGTCCAGGCGCTCGCCGCGCGCGGTCAGCGCTTCGACGACCTTGATGGTGCCGTCATGCGCCGGACCTTCTTCGTCGCTGGTGATCAGGAAACCGATCGAACCGGCGTGCGCGGGATGCGCCTTGACGAATTCCTCCACCGCCACCACGAAGCCGGCGATCGAGGTCTTCATGTCGGCCGCGCCGCGGCCGTACAGCTTGCCGTCGCGATGGGTCGGCTCGAACGGGTCGGAGTGCCACTGCTCCAGCGGGCCGGTCGGCACCACGTCGGTATGGCCGGCGAACACCAGCAGCTTGCCCGCCGTGCCCTGCGTGCCGCGCCTGACCGCCCACAGGTTGGTCACGCGGAAATCGTCCGGACCGCTGACAATGGCTTCGCAGTCGAAGCCGAGCGCCTTCAGGCGGGTTTCCAGGATGGCCTGGCAGCCTTCGTCGGCGGGCGTGACGGAGCGGCGGCGGATCAGATCTTCGGTGAGGGAGAGGGTGGCGGTCATGTGACGGCGGCGTAAATCAGGGGGAATCAGCAGGGAAATCAGAACTGGCTGGCGTACTGGTCGGCGGAGAAGCCCACCATCACCTTGCCTGCGTGGGCCAGCACCGGGCGCTTGATCAGCGACGGGCTCTGCTGCATCAGCGCGATCGCGCCGGTTTCTTCCTCGGCGCGGGCCTTGTCGGCGTCCGACAGCGCGCGCCAGGTGGTGCCCTTGCGGTTCAGCAGCGTGGCCAGCGGCACGTGCCCGAGCCAGCCGCGCAGCATGGCTTCGTCCACGCCTTGCTTCTTGAAGTCGTGGAAGGTGTAGGCCACGCCGTTGGCATCCAGCCAGGTGCGGGCTTTCTTGACGGTATCGCAGTTGGGAATGCCGTAGAGCAGGACGGTCATGGCTTGTTCTTTGTGAAATTCGGGCTCAGCGAAACAGCAGGTTCAGCGCAATCACCAGGCTGCCCAGCCCCAGCGCCACGCCACCCATGGCAACGGCGGTCATCAGGCGCAGGCGGCGGTCCAGCCGCGCGGCTTCCTTGCGCAGCGCCTCGATGGTGATGGCGTGCTGCTCGGCCAGGAGCTTGACCGC
The DNA here is from genome assembly GCF_017815025.1 of Cupriavidus phytohabitans. Taxonomy (NCBI): domain Bacteria; kingdom Pseudomonadati; phylum Pseudomonadota; class Betaproteobacteria; order Burkholderiales; family Burkholderiaceae; genus Cupriavidus; species Cupriavidus phytohabitans. The sequence continues at coordinate 161,293 of NZ_JAGIQB010000002.1, read as the reverse complement.
CTCGGCCTGCTGGACGGCGGCGGCTTCCAGTTCGGCAATGCGGGCGGCGGGATCGCGTGTTTCGGCCACGGCGCCTTCCGGCGCATCGTCCTTGCGCTTGCCTTTCTTGATCTTCTCGATGGTCTTGTTGGCCTGCTCGAGAATGGTGGGCAGCAGGGAGAGCACGGTACTGACGGTGGCGGGATCCAGGGCCATGAGTCGCTTGCGGAGGGAAGGCATGTTCAGCCTGCCAGGCGGGAGGTGACAGCGGAGCAGCGGTGACAGCGGTAATGCTGTCCCGGGGACCGGCCCCGGGACGGGCTGGCGCAGCGGGGCCGCGCCAGCGCGATCAGACGCGATCAGGCGCGATCAGTCACGCAGCAGGTCGTTCAGGCTGGTCTTGGCGCGGGTCTGCGCGTCGACCTTTTTTACGATCACGGCGCAGTACAGGCTGTACTTGCCATCCTTGGACGGCAGGTTGCCCGCCACCACCACCGAACCGGCCGGCACGCGGCCATAGTGGATCTCGCCGGTTTCGCGGTCGTAGATCTTGGTCGACTGGCCCAGGTACACACCCATCGAGATCACCGAATTCTCTTCCACGATCACGCCTTCCACAACTTCCGAACGGGCGCCGATGAAGCAGTTGTCTTCGATGATGACCGGGTTGGCCTGCAGCGGCTCCAGCACGCCGCCGATGCCCACGCCGCCCGACAGGTGCACGTTCTTGCCAATCTGCGCGCACGAACCGACGGTGGCCCAGGTGTCGACCATGGTGCCTTCATCGACATAGGCGCCGATGTTGACGTACGAGGGCATCAGCACGGCATTCCTGGCGATGAACGAACCGCGGCGGGCCACGGCGGGCGGCACCACGCGGAAGCCAGCCTTGGCGAAGTCGTCGCCGCTCCAGTTGGCGAACTTGGTCGGCACCTTGTCGTAGAACTGGGCGAAGCCGCCGGCGCTCATCGGCGCGTTGTCTTCCAGGCGGAACGACAGCAGCACGGCCTTCTTGACCCACTGGTTGACGATCCAGTCCTTGCCTTGCTTCTCGGCCACGCGCAGCGTGCCGGCATCCAGCTGGCCGATGACATTGGCCACGGCTTCGCGGATGTCGTTGGGGGCGGACTTGGGCGACAGGCTGGTGCGGTCTTCCCAGGCCTGGTCGATCAGGGCTTGCAGTGCTTGCGTCATGTTCGTTTTCTCAGGGTTGAATATTGATGCTTGGGTCTGGCCAATCCGGTGGGCGAGGCAGCGCCTCAGCCCAGCGATTTGCAGAATTCGACGATGCGGCGCGCCCCTTCCAGGCATTCCTCCGGCGTCGCCACCAGCGCCATGCGCACGCGGTTGGCGCCCGGGTTGATGCCGTCGGCCTCGCGCGCCAGGTAGCTGCCGGGCAGCACGGTCACGTTCTGCCCGGCCAGCAGGCGGGCGGCGAACTCGGTATCACTCAGGCCGGTGCGCGAGACATCGGCCCACAGGTAGAAGCCGGCGTCGGGCAGCGCCACGTCCAGCACCTCGGCCAGCATCGGCGTCACTTCGCTGAACTTGCGCACATAGGCGGCGCGGTTCTCGCGCACGTGGTCCTCATCGTTCCAGGCGGCAATGCTGGCGCTCTGCACCGCCGGGTTCATCGCGCCGCCATGGTAGGTACGGTATAGCAGGAATTTCTTCAGCAGCGCGGCGTCGCCGGCGACAAAGCCGGAGCGCAGGCCCGGCACGTTGGAGCGCTTGGACAGGCTGGAGAACATGACCAGCCGTTCAAAGCCGCGGCCGAGCTTGTGCGCGGCTTCCAGCGCACCCAGCGGCGCGCGGCCTTCGTCGAAATAGATTTCCGAGTAGCACTCGTCCGACGCGATCACGAAGCCGTAGCGGTCCGACAGCGCGAACAACTGCTTCCAGTCGTCCAGCGACAGCACCGCGCCGGTCGGGTTGCCCGGGGTGCAGACGAACAGCAGCTGGACGTTCTGCCAGACCTCGTCGCCGATACGGTCGAATGCCGGGGCGAAGTTGCGCGCCGGGTCGCTGTTGGCGAACACGGGCGTGGCGCCGGCCAGCAGCGCGCCGCCTTCATAGATCTGGTAGAACGGGTTCGGGCACATCACCAGCGCGCCGGGCCTGGTGCCGTCGACCACGGTCTGGGCGAAGGCGAACAGCGCCTCGCGCGACCCCGTCACCGGCAGCACTTCGGTGGCGGCATTGACCTTGGGCAGCCCGTAGCGGCGTTCCAGCCAGCCGGCAATGCACTGTCGCAGTGCATCGGAACCAGCGGTTGTGGGATAATTCGCCAGTCCCGAAAGCGACTCGGCCAGCGCTTGCTTGATGAACCCGGGCGTCGGGTGCTTGGGCTCGCCGATGCCGAAGCTGATCGCAGGCTTGTCGGCAGGCTTGACCTGCGAAAAGAGTACCCGCAGTTTCTCGAACGGGTAGGGCTGGAGCAGGTCGAGGCGCGGATTCACGGTAGCAGTCGGGGGCCGGTTAAAACGACGCATTATAGAGGAACGGCGCGGGTTACCGTGCAGCGGAGCCGCCCTGGGCGGCCGGCCGGGGCACGGATGGCGGGCATCACATCGCAGTGATGCCGCCGGCGCCGTCCGGACTTGCCGGCCACCCCTGGCAGCAAGTGCCGGCTTCCCTCGGACAGATTCCCTTCATGAGCACGAAACCCGTTACGGCGCAGGCTGCGCCGGCCGACCGCCATGCGGTCAAGGCGTCTCTTTCCATATTGCTGGGGGCCTCGGTCTGGGGCATCGCCTGGTTTCCGTACCGCCTGCTGGCCGGCTGGGGGCTGGGCGGCATGCACGCCGCCGCGCTGGTCAGCGCGGTCGCCGCGGTGCTGTCGCTGCTGGTGTTTCGCCGCCAGCTGGCCGGCATGCGCCCGCACTGGCTGTTCGTCGCGATCGGGCTGGCTGCCGGGGTGACCAATGCCGGCTTTGTCTGGGGCAGCGTCAATGGCCATGTCATGCGCGTACTGTTGCTGTTCTACCTGACGCCAGTCTGGACGGCGCTGTTCGCCCGGCTGTTCCTGGGCGAGCGGCTGTCGCCAGCGGGGCTGGGCCTGGTGGCGCTGGCCTTGTTTGGTGCCGGGCTGATGCTGTGGACGCCAGAAGTCGGCGTGCCGCTGCCGGGCAACGCCGCCGAATGGTCGGGGCTGGTCGGCGGCATGGGCTTTGCCGTCAACAACGTGCTGTCGCGCCGGGCCGGCCAGCGCTTTCCGGACATGGATGCGCGCGTGCGTACCGTGGTGGTGTACCTCGGCTGCACCGTGGTCGGCGTGCCGGCGGCACTGCTGCTGGATGGCGCCGCGGTGGCGGTCGTGCCGGGCGCGCAGGTCAGCGTCGCCATGCTGGTGCTGGGCCTGGCCGCGGTGCTGGTGGTCAGCAATTCGGTGGTGCAGTACGGCCTGCAGCGGCTGCCGGCCAACCGGGTGTCGCTGCTGATGCTGTTCGAGATCGTGATCGCGGCGGTATCGGCGTGGTGGCTGGCGACCGAGGTGCTGAGCTGGAAGGAAGCTGCCGGCGGGCTGTGCATTGTCGCGGCCGGGGCGTTGTCGGGGCTGGTGCACCGGACCCAGCCGGCGCGTGCTTCGGCAGTGGCTGATGCCGGGCTGGCAGCTTAAGCCGTCGCCTGCGGTGCGTGGGTCACTTGCGCACGCGTGCCTTCAGATAGGCCGCAGTCAGCAGTGGCACGTCGAACGGCGGCAGGAACTGCCCGCGCACCGTGGCATCGGGCCCGACCAGGATCAGCGAGCCAGGATAGGCTGCGTTGGGGGCGGGTGGCACGCCCGGTCTGGCGCCGAGATCGTCGATCATTCGCGCCAGCGTCTCCGGGTTGCCGGTGGCGCCCATGAAGCGGGCGTCGTATGGGGCAAGGTAGCGCCGCAGGGCGTCCGGCGTATCGCGCTGCGGGTCCAGCGAGATGAACAGCACCTGCGTGGTGGCAAGCTTCTGCGTCGTGCTGATGCGCTGGTACAAGCCCGTCAGGGCCGTCAGCGCAGCGCGGCACGGCGCTCCGCAATGGGTGTCGCCCAACAGCACAAGGGTCCAGCGGTCTTGCAGCTGCGCCTGGGTAAATGCGCGGCCGTTCTGGTCGGTGAGGCTGAAATCGCCCACCGGCCAGCCGCGCGAAGACAGGTCGGTGTGCTGGGTCTCGTTGTGCGTGGCCGGCGCAAGGCCCGGCAGCGCGACGGCGAAGAGGCAGGCGGCCAGCCTGGCCAGCCATCGGTTCATGGTGATACTCCGTGCCCAGATCGCAATGCAGCGGGATGGCCCGGCGCCGTGGCGCCTGCCCGTTCGGCGGGGTCGGCATTCGCTTCGGCAGTTGCGCTGGCGCGCCACGAGCGCATCGCCACCAGCACACTGGAACCGGCCATCAGCACCGCGGCGAGCACCGGCTGCAGCAGCCCGCTGGCGGCCAGCGCCAGCGCAATGGCGTTGTAGCCGAAGGCCCAGGCCAGGTTGGCCCGGACCGTGCGGCGCACCTGGCGCGCCTGCTGCAACAGCCATGGCAGGCTGGCCAGGCCCGAGCGCGGCAGCACGACATCCGCGCTTTCGCGCGCCAGGTCTGAGGCATTGCCCACGGCGATGCCGACCGAGGCAGCCGCCAGCACCGGGCCGTCGTTGAGGCCATCGCCGACCATGGCGACCAGCCCTGTGCCGGCGGCCCAGTCGCGCAGGGCACGCACCTTGTCTTGCGGCAGCAGCCTGGCCTGCCACGCATCGATATGCAAGCCGCCCGCCATTGCCGCCACCGCGTGCGGATTGTCGCCGCTCAGCAGCAGCGTGCGCAAGCCCTGGCGCTGCATCTGCGCGATCATGTCGCCAACATGCGGCATCGGCATCGGCAGCGTGCGCAGCGCGATCAGTCCGTGCGCCTGGCCCTCCCAGCCAACCAGTACCAGCGTGCATCCCAGTGGCGCCGTAGCCAGCAGGTCGGGTGGCACGTGCCACCCGAGCGCGCCGAAGAACGCAGGCGATCCCAGCGCACAATGCATGCCGTCGCATCGACCGGACAGGCCCTCGCCGGCATTGGCCTCGACTTCGTTGGAGGCTGTCGACGGCGATGCCGCAGCGCGCGCCATGGCGGCAATCGAGCGGGCTATCGGATGATCCGAAGCCTGCGCCAGCGCAGCCGCCACGCGCAGGACTTCCGCGTGGCTGGCGCCTTCGGTCTGCATGCCGACGGGGTGCAGCGTGTCCGCCGTCAGCGTGCCGGTCTTGTCGAAAGCGATACCCTTGAGCCGTGCCAGCCTTTCGAGCACGTCGCCGCCGCGTACGAGAATGCCGCGTTGCGCCGCCAGTCCGATCGCCAATGCATGCGTGAGCGGGGCCGCGAGGCCCAGTGCACACGGGCATGCCACGACCAGCACGGCCAGTCCGGCCAGCATCGCGGCATCCGCCGCCTGCGCCGGAGCGCCTGCCCGGCTGCCCCAGAACCACGCGCTGGCCGCGGCCAGCGCCAGTACGCCGGGGATGAACACGGCAATGATGCGGTCGACGGTGTCGCCCGCCAGCGATTTGCGCGCCAGCGCTTCACGCACCTGCCGGCCGATCTGCTGCCACCGGGTTTGCGAGCCGGCCACCGTGGCACGGACCAGCAGCGGGCGGCTGCCGTTGATGCTGCCGGCGTGAACCAGCGCGCCCGGCGGCTTGAACTGCGGCTCGCTCTGCCCGGTCAGGACGGCTTCGTCGCACTCCGAGCGGCCATCGACGACGATGCCGTCGACTGGCACGCGCTCTCCGGGAAGTATCCGTACCCGTTCGCCCGGCCGGATGTCGACGACGGCGCGCCAGCATTCCGTGCCGCCATCGACCACGCGCGCCTCGGCGCGTTCAGCTGCCAGCATCGGCGCGAGGCGGCGCGCGGTGCGTGCGCGCACCTGCGCCTCAAGCAGGCGGCCCAGCGTAAACAGCAGCAGCACCATGGCGGCGGTGTCGAAATAGACCAGGCCGGAGCCGCGCAGCACCTGCCAGCCCGAATAGCCGTAGGCAGCGAGCACGCCGATGCAGACCAGCGTGTCGGTGGACAGCCGTCCCTGCCGCGCGGCCTGCCACGCGCCCTCGGCGAATGGCCGCCCGAGCAGCAGGACCAGCGGCGTCGCCAGCGCCCACAGCAACCAGTGAACCGGGCCACGCAGCCACGCTTCGTCGCCGGCAAACGCATCGGCGTAGAGCAGCCAGCTGAACAACATGACATTCATTGCGAGAAACCCGCCGACGCCGAGCCGGATCAGCGCGGCAGCGGCCTGCGGCTCCTCGTGCTCGCCATGGTGCACCTGATAGGCCAGGCAGCAGCCATAGCAACAGAACCAGTGCGTTGCGCCGTCGAACTCGCGCTGCTGGCCCAGCCGTCCGACCGGCAACTGGCAGTGACTGCAGGCGTGCGTGGTTTCGGTGGACATGGGCCTGGCTAATGCAGGTGGACGCTGAAGGGCACCATGCCGCGCGCGAGCGTGATCAGTCCGAGCAGGACGATGAACGCGCCGGCGGCGCGCACGCCCTGCATGCGCCAGCCCGGGCGCGCCGCTGGCGCAGGCAGGAAGCTGGCCACGACAGGCTGCACCGGGATGCCGGCGGGCCGACGCCGCCCGCGCCACCAGAGCCCGAGGCCGCCCATCGCCAGCATGGTGGGCAAGGTGCCGAGCCCGAACGCGATCATTACCTGCAGGCCGCCCAGCGCGGTGCCGCTGGCTGCTGCCTGCGCGGCGAAGGCATAGACCAGAGGGCAGGGGAGCAGGCCGTTCAGCACGCCAAATGCCAGCGGCGCGCCCGCTCCGGGCTGGCGCAGCAATGTGCGCAGCGATTGCGCCAGCCACTGCGCGCCCGCGCCGCCCAGCGCATGACCGCCACTGCCGCCACGGAAGAGCCCGGCCAGGTTCAACCCGATCAGCAGCATCAGCAGCCCTGACAGAATGGCCAGCCCGCGCTGCACCATGCTGGCCGCGCTGGCTTCACCCGCATGGCCGACCAGCAGCATGCCGAGATAGCCGGCCAGCGTGCCAAGGAAGGCATAGCTGCAGATCCGGCCGACGTTATAGCTCAGGTGCCGCAACCAGGAGGCAAGGCGGCCGCCGGGTGCGGGGCCCAGGCCACAGGCAAAGCCGCCGCACATGCCGGCACAGTGCATGCTGCCGGCGGCGCCTGCCAGGAACACGAGCCACAGGTCGCTCATGGCGTCTGCGCTATTTGCGCGCTGCCAGATAGACCACCCAGGCAAAGAAGCCAACCGTCATGATGACGAAGATCCAGAAGGCGATCGATTCGGCAAGGGTCATAACGGGCTCCGCTCACAACAGGCGCACGCCAAGCACATTCAGCGCGAGTTCGCCGAACAGGAAGGCCAGGTTCAGCACGGCCAGCGCCAGCAGTAGTCTCGGTATCATGGAGAGCTCCGGTCGGTGTGGCGGACTATCGGGTCAGCGCGTCAGGTCCAGGCCCGGGCCGAGCCCGCCCCAGTAGGCGTAGCCGTAGTACAGCGCCCAGACGAACAACACCAGGTAGACGACCAGCAGCCAGGCATTGATGCGGCCATGCCGCGCCTGGATATGGCCCCCGCCGTAGTCTTCGGTCTGCTGGTGATGGGGTTCTTCCTGCCCGGCGGGCGGGCTGTCGCGTTCATCACTCATGGCCGGATGCCTCCGCTTCGTCATCCTTGACTTCGGCCCGGTAGGCCTTGTATTTGATGGCCTCGACGTCTTCGAACAGTCCCGACAGCACGGCCCAGACAAAGACGCAGACCGCGCCGAGGCTCATGAAGAAAGCCACTACGAATTGCAGGAAGGTAAGTTCAGCCATGATTGATGCCTCTCTGGCTAGCGCTCGTCGGCGAAGGCGAAGCCGTGCCGTCTGGCCCACGCCTCGCCGGCATAGGTGCTTGGCGGGCCGGGCTGGGCGGCCCCGGCGGGACGATAGGCCTGCCGCGATTCCTCCGCGCGCAGGCCGGGGTCGTTCAGCGCGGCCTTCTGCTCTGGCGGAATCGGCAGCGGCTGGCCGGTCAGCGGATCGGTGTAGGCCGACAGCGACAGGACGAAATAGGCCAGCGCCCAGCGGTCGTCCTCGGACACCGTGTCGCTGAACGACGGCATCGGCGTGCCCGAGAGTCCCGTGCTCATGGTGCGGAAGATGTCTTTCACCGATGCCCCGGACTTGAACTGCCCGGTGGTCAGGTTGGCCGGCGGGATCGGGAAGCCGAAATCGTCCTCGAGCCCGGCCGCCTTCTCGCCGTCGCCCTTGCCGCTGCGCCCGTGGCACTCCCAGCATTTGGCGCGGTCCCAGGCCTGCTTGCCGCGCTGGACCAGTTCTGCCGAGGGCTTGGGCGGCACGCCGATAAAGATCGGCGCGAGCGGCGGTTCTTCGAGGAAATAGAAATAAGGCTTGTCCGGGTTGCTGCGGTCTGCCGCCAGCACGTACTTGATGTACTGGATCACCGCCAGCCGGTCTTTCTCCGGCAGTTCGTGCCAGCTCGGCATCGCCGTACCGCGCACGCCGCGCGTGATAGTGCGCAGCAAGTCGCCGTCATCCGGCATGGAGCCCGATGGCGTGAGCCGGAACTTGAATACGCCCAGCGTGAAGTTGCGCGGGCGGTCTTTCTGCATGAACGCGGCGGCCGGCCCGTTGCCGTCGCCCTTGACGCCATGGCAGCCAAGGCAGCGACGCTCATACACGTTCTTCCCGTGCGCAATCCATTCCTCTGAACGCGGGACGCTCGTCTGCGAGGCCTCCATCTGCTGCGGTTCGAAGCGGTCGCGCCACTTGCCGCGGTTGGTGCCGAGTTTCTGCAGGTAGGCCACCAACGCGCGCAGGTCTTCGGTGTCGGCGATCAGGACCACGGTCTCGCCGGTGAATTCCTTGTTGGGGGTCAGGATCACGGGGTACTTCCCGCGCTCCGGGACATAGAGCAGGCCGGCCTGATTGGGTGTCAGCGCGATGGTCTCGCTGCTGCCGAAATCGAACAACTGCCGGGTCGCGGGCGTGTTCTCGATGGTGCGGCGGCCCTGCTGGTCGGTCACCAGCCTTGCGGTGTGCGGCTCGGAAAACAGCGCGGAGAAGCGCGGCATGATCGAGTCGGGCGACAGCATGCGCGGGTCCCAGAAATGCGCCAGGTGCCAGGCATCGCTGAACTTCAGGCCGACGCGCGAGAGATCCGGTCCGATGCGCCGTGTCGAGAACAGGTGCGGCAGGTCGAACGCGTACTCGCCGGCCTGGGCGACCGGGCCCCAGCGCCGGGTCTCGCCGGTGACCGGGCGCACGAACTGCGAGTGGCAGTACCAGCAGCCTTCGCGCGTATAGACCTCGCGACCGCGCAGCTGCAGCGGCGTGTAGTCGGTGGCGCGCGCTTCCATCCACTTGAGTTCGCCCAGGTCGGTGCGCACCACCTGGGTGACCTTGTCGGTGCGCGACTGCGGCTCCAGCATCGGCAGCACGCCCTGCACGAAGGCAGCCAGCGAGATGCAGCCGAATCCCGCGATCAGCGCGTAGAAACGCAGGCCGTAGCGGCCATCGGGGCGGCGCGGGCTCATGTGGACGCTCCGCGTACGGCGCCCGCGGCGCTCGGTGCCGTGGCGGGCTCGGCCGACAGCACGGTGCGCATCAGGTTATAGACCAGCAGCGACATACCGATGTCCATCGAAATGCCGGCCGTGGTGCGCACCAGCCAGTAGGGCCGGATCGCCACCAGCGAGTCCACCCATTCCACGCCCGCCATCAGCATGTAGCCCTGCTGCAGGCCGGCCATGGTCAGGTCCAGTCCCATCAGGCTGATGCCGAAGGTGATCAGCCAGAACGACCAGTTGCCGAGCCCCGGCGACCACAGCGGCCGCGCCACCAGTCTGGGTATTACATAGACCGTGCCGCCGATGGCCCACACCACGAAGGTGCCGAACACCGTCAGGTGCGAGTGCGAGATGACGAAGTCGCTGAAATGCGTAGGTTGCTGGATCGCGCGCAGGGCTTCGGTCGAGCCCTGGAAACACCCCGCCAGATACATCAGCGAACCCATGATCAGGAATTTGGCGGTCAGGTTCTGGGTAAAGGTATGCCAGCGGCCCACCATGGTGCCGAAGAAGTTCTGCAATACCGTCCACACCGGCACGATCAGCAGCATCGAGGTGATGATCGCGAGCGTCTCGGCCCAGTCGGCAATGGGGCTGTACAGGTAATGGTGGATGCCGACGAAGGGGTAGAAGAGCGCAAGCGACCAGAACCCCACCAGCGACAGCTTGTGGCTGTAGACCGGGTTCTGCACGCTTGCCGGCAGGAAGTAGTAGATCAGCACGTAGCCGGCAGGCGTGATCCACAGTCCCACGATGTAGTGGATGAACAGTCCGTGGAAGGCGGCGCTGTTGATGCCGGTGATGGTGTAAGGCAGGATAAAGCTGCCCAGTACCAGGTTCATCACGGTCCAGACAAAGGCGCCGATCAGGTACCACACCGCCACGTAGAGCTGCGGCTCGCGCCGGTGCGCGATTGTCATCAGGAACTGCACGGTGGTGACCGTCACCACGAAGAAGATGACGGCGTCGATCGCCAGCGGGAATTCGCCGGCTTCCAGGCCCTGGTTATAGCCCAGCATCAGCGACACCATGCCGGCAACCAGGCCCAGGTTCCACACCCACACCAGCCAGTGTCCCCACCGGCCTTTCCAGACCGGTACGCCGCACAGGCGCGGCAGCAGGTAGTGGCACAGGCCGATGAACAGCGTGGAGAAGGCGCCGAAGATCACGCCATTGACATGCATCGGCCGCAAGCGGCCGAAGGTCAGGTATTGCGAGGTCCCGAGGTAGTCGGGGTAGTTGAACAGGCTTGAGATGGTCACGCCGATGCTGGGCGTGAACATCAGCCAGAACAATCCCCAGTAGAGCCACTTGAGAATAAGCCCGCGGTCGATCAGCGAATCCAGGTCGGGAAATGCTTCGGATGGGGCCGATGTCGCGCGGGCGGCAGTCATATGCTTTTCGCTCCCTTCGTAGTCGCAGCCTGCCAGACGCTCAGTGCCTGCCCGGATCGAGCTTGCTGTTTCGGTTCGAGTAGTAGATGTAGGCTTCCAGCGCTTTCATGGCGGGCCCGTTGGGGTCGATCTTCTCGCCTTCGTTGGGTTTCTCGATGCACCAGTTGATCATGTCGCGCAGCGTGGCGAACTCGTTCATCTGCTCCTGGAACTTGGGAAACTCATGCGGGTGGGTGTCCGACGCGTACGGGTGGCACATGGCGCAGGCCACGCCAGTGTTCGACAGCTTGACGTTCAGCTGCTTCTGCGCGCCGGGATCGCCGTGGAACAGCTGGTCTCCGACCTTTACCTGTTCCATGAACACCTCTTCAAACGCCTTCAACTGATCTGCGGTGTGGGGTTCCTTGTGTGCCATGGGCCGGTCGCTGTCGTAGCCGAGCAGCAGCAACACGGCTACGCCCGCCGTCAGCGCACGGGCATGCCATATGTCGTTCTTCATCATTCGCTCCTCACGCATTGCTGCGCCGGATCAAGGGTGCTGGCCGGTCTAGATCCGGTCGGCGATGCGCGGGCTGAGGACCTGGTTGCGGTTGTCCTCAGTGCCGGAATCCGCCGGTTGATCTGCGAAAACCGCCTTGCGCCACATCTTGTATTCGTTTTCCAAGCGTCCCTGCGGGGTCATGGTCAGCGTGCTCCAGCCCACGCCGTCGAAGTGATCGCCCGGATCGGCGCGAATCATCGGCTTGGTCAGCAGCGGCACGCCTTCCGGCGCGTAGGGCCATGGCCACGACGTGGCCAGCATGCCGATCGAGCGCACCTTGCCGATCTCGTTGTAGAGCACCTGGTGCGTATGGCCGTGGACATTGGTGACGTTGGCGTAAGGCTTGAGGATTTCATGCGCCTCGCGCCAGTCGCGGATCCAGAAATTCCACGGCGGGTAGTACTCGTACAGCGGCGTATGCGTGAACAGGATCACCGGGCTGCTCTTGGGCCAGTTCGACAGCGTGCTGTTGAGCCAGCGCAATTGCTTTTCGCCGATGACCGACCAGGCACCGCCCAGCGTGCCGTCAAGCGTGGCCATATGGCCCATGCGCTCTTTCGGCGTCATCTTGCGTGCCGTCCAGAAGTCCGGTGCGCCGGCGATCGTGTTCAGGCCGATCACGCGCACGCCTTTATGGTCGAAAGTCCAGGGCGTGTTGCCGAAGGTCTTGTTCCACGTCGACCCCATGTCGAGGTACCAGTCGTGCTCGCCGGGGATGAAGACCTTGCGGATCTTCACTTCCTTGAGCAGTTCGGCGCCGAGCTGCAGTTCGACGGGTTCGCCCAGCTGCGCCAGGTCGCCGCCGAAGATCATGAAGTCGGCTGGCGGATTCATCGCCTGCACTTCCCTGAAGGCGCGCACCGTCTTTTCCACGAAGCGGGAGTTGAGCTCCCTGGGGTAGAGGTGCGTGTCGGAGACCCAGGCAAAACGGAAGTTTTGGCCGGTCTGCCCGTAGGCCACGTCGAGAGTGTTGAGGAGCGGGAAGAATCCGCATGCGGCGGCGCCCGCAACGCCTTTGAGCAGCGCCTGGTGCAGGAATGTGCGGCGCGTCCATACCGCGCCTTCCGGGCGATCGCCCGGACCGGCCAGGGTCCGGTGCAACTCGCGTCGTTCGAGTTCGAATGAGTTCATCTGGCGGTCCTCCGCTCCCCGGGGGGTGATGAAAATGGCAGCGGCGAAACTGAACCTTTTTTATTTCTTTTTGAGTTCGATCGAGAGTTTCGCGGTCTGGCCGCCGGCTACCGTGACTGGCGTCTCGGTGTCGCCGGTGTAGTACTGCGTGGCGACCAGGGTGTAATTGCCTGGCGGAACGTCGTCAATGCGGAAGCTGCCGTCTTCGCCGGTCAGCGCGTAGTACGGACTATCGGCGACGTAGATATGGGCCAGCATCCAGCCGTGCGCGTCGCACTCGACCCTGACCAGCCCGGGCCGCGGCAGTTCGCGCGTGATCTTGACCCCTTTCTCGGGTAGCGCAAGGTTGAATGCCGTGCGCTTTCCGTAGAAGCCGTGGGTGTTGTGCAGTATCGGATCGGAACTGGTCACTTCAAGCTTGCCGGGGCGGACCACCTGCACCGCAGGCTTGAAAATGCAGTGTTCCTGGTCGAGTACCGGGACCTTGTCGGGTGCACCCCAAGCCTTGCCTTTGGGCACTTCCTTCAGGTACACGACGGCATCCTGCACGCCCTTGCCGGCGCCTACGCGGATCTGTGGTTCATCGCGCGGGCCGCCGCAGACTTCGCGGTCCTTGGTGGGGATGATCTTGCGGATCGGGACGGTGCCCTGGAAGGTGACCTTGCCTTCGATCTTGCCGCCGCCGCTGACCGGGGCGACTTCGTAGGCAAAGGTGGGGACGCTGAACAGGCAGAGCACTGCCAGTTGCATGCAGCAAGCTTTGTGAAGAAAGAAACACATGATGTTTCCCGCCTTCGAGCGCCATGCGGTGCGCTCTCTTCAAATCCCCCGGACATGCAAGGCGCAGCAGGACACTATTGGTTGTCGCTGAAGCATAGTACGCAGGCAGCCCAATGCAAAGCGCAGCGGACATTCTGTGGAGACATCCTTGGCACGCCGGACGGCAGGCGCGTCATTGAAGGCATTCTGGCTGACTGCCGTGCCGTGCCGTGGTGCGGTAGAACCGCTTCGCGATGTTCCCGGATTTCAACGCGCGCGCCTGGCAGATGCTGCTGACCCCGTCGCCGCTGACTGCCTCGATGCTCTGTGACGTCGAAAACCGCTCCCGGACGGAGGCCGACCACATCCTCGGTGACCTGATCGCGCGCGGGGCGGCGCAGCAGGGCGGCCCATTGTCGTTGCTGCAAGTCGCGTACAGCCACCTGAAAGCCTACGAGGCCCGGCAGGCACGCGGCGGCTGGCGGCCGGGGCGTCCGCTCAGTGCAGCATCACCCGCGACACCACCGCCACCAGCGGCTTGCGGACCGCCCGTTCCACGCCGCTGTGCAGGTGTAGCGGGCGCAGCAGCATTTTCACCGTCATCTTGATCGGCAGGTTCTTGCGGATCAAGGCGCTGACACGGGAATTCAGCGCCTTCACTTCCTCGTCGGGGATCTCTTCGACGCCGCGTTCCATACGCAGCACATTGCGCAGCGCGATGGCGGCATCCTCGTTCTTGATTTCCAGCAGCCGGCGCGCCAGCGCGCGGAACACGCGCATCCGGCCCAGCCGTTCCGACCCCGCGAAGCGGTTGTAGAACTGGTAGAAGTGCTTGTAATGCCGCACCTCGTCGTTGGCGATGCGGCGGGCCAGGTCACGCAGCACTGGCTCGTCGCTGGCCTGCTCCAGCGCGCGGTAATAGGCGGCAGTGCCGGTTTCGACCACGCAGCGGGCGGCCATTTCCAGTGCCTCGGTTGGCTCGAACTGATCGATCGAGCAGGTTTCGCTGTACTCGTCGAAAAAGCACGCATAGCCGGCTTCCCAATCAAATTCCGGCCAGACTTGCTCGATATAGCGGCGCAGCGCCAGGCCGTGCTGCAATTCCTCGGCCTCCCAGTGCTCGGAAAGCCAGCCGGCGGCGTCCGGTACGCGGGCGTAGTAAGTGGCGAGATTGCCGGCATAGGTGTCGGAGCCGCTTTCGATAAACGATGCCGACACCAGCAAGTAGAACAAGTCGCGGTCGCTGCGGACACGCTCTGACTCGATTGCCTGGTAATTGATGTCGCTGACAGACCACGGCCGGGCGGCCGCCGACGGTTCACGCATGCTGGGTCCTCCTGGAAATTGCGCAAGGGCAGGGCTTCGGGGGGCTTTCATGGCGCGTGTCTCCCTGAGCGAATCCGGGATCACGCCGACAGAGCAGAGACTAGCATTTACCCTAATTAGTTTCCCGGCCGCTTCCCATGCGCGCCGGCTCGCGCGCAGCGGACGGATGCCAAAGTGCATGCGGAATCGCCTGTAAGGGACGGAAAAGCAAAGGAAAACAGCAGAGGGATATGACGCCGGGGCAACCGCCAAACGGGCCGGCGAAGGCATCTGCGATGGTATGATTAGCCCCAATTCTCGGGCCCGGGGGGTATTTTGAGGCGCAGGCGGCACGCCGCGCCGGCTCCCGCGCAGCCCGGCTTCTGAACATTGCCATAGCCCCGATACCAGGCCGCGGGCGGTACCCCAAGACGGACCGCTGGTGGCCGATACCACACGAGAAACCGTGCGACTATCCTCGATCAAGCTGGCGGGCTTCAAGTCATTTGTCGATCCCACCAATTTCCAGGTGCCGGGCCAGCTGGTCGGCATCGTCGGACCCAACGGCTGCGGCAAATCCAACATCATCGACGCGGTGCGCTGGGTGCTGGGCGAGTCACGCGCTTCCGAGCTGCGCGGCGAGTCCATGCAGGACGTGATCTTCAACGGTTCCACGGCGCGCAAGCAGGCCGGCCGGGCCAGCGTCGAACTGGTGTTCGACAACGCCGAGGGCCGCGCCGCCGGCCAGTGGAGCCAGTACGCCGAAGTGGCGGTCAAGCGCGTGCTGACCCGCGACGGCACCTCGTCCTACTACATCAACAACCAGCCGGTACGCCGGCGCGACATCCAGGACATCTTCCTGGGCACGGGCCTGGGTCCGCGCGCCTACGCCATTATCGGGCAGGGCATGATCTCGCGCATCATCGAGGCCAAGCCCGATGACATGCGCATCTTCCTGGAAGAGGCCGCGGGGGTGTCCAAGTACAAGGAACGCCGCCGCGAGACGGAGAACCGCCTGTCCGACACGCGCGAGAACCTGACCCGCGTCGAGGACATCCTGCGCGAACTCGGCACCAACCTGGAAAAGCTGGAAGGCCAGGCCGAAGTCGCCCAGCGTTTCAAGACGCTGCAGTCCGATGGCGAAGAAAAGCAGCACCTGCTGTGGCTGCTGCGCAAGCGCGAGGCGCAGGTCGAGCAGGAGCGCCACCAGCGCGCGATCGGGCAGGCCCAGATCGACCTGGAAGCACAGACCGCGCAGTTGCGCCATGTCGAGGCCGAGCTGGAGACCATGCGCGCCGCGCACTATGCCGCGTCGGATGGCATGCACGCGGCGCAGGGTGCGCTGTACGAAGCCAACGCCCAGGTCAGCAAGCTCGAGGCCGAGATCCGCTACGTGGTGGAGTCGCGCAACCGCGTGCAGGCCCAGATTGCCGCGCTGACCGCGCAACGCGAACAATGGCAGGGCAAGGCTGAACAGGCCACCGACGAACTCGCGCAGGCCGAGGAAGACCTGGCGGTGGCCGAAGGCCGCACGGTCGAGGCGCAGGAGGCCGTCGCGCACAAGAACGACGAGCTGCCGACGCTGGAAGCGCAGTGGCGCGATGCCCAGCAACTGCTCAACGAGCAGCGTGCCGGCATCATGCAGGCCGAGCAGGCGCTCAAGCTGGAGGCAGCGCAGCAGCGCAGCGCCGACCAGATGCTGCAGCAGCTGGAGCAGCGCCGCGAACGCCTGTCAGCAGAGGAAAAGGGCCTGGACCGCCCGGACGAAACCCGGCTGGAACAGGGCCGCGCCGAGCTGGCCGAGCAAGAGGCGCTGGTCGAGGAAGCCCAGGCCGTGCTGGCCGATGCTGAAGAAAGCGTGCCGCGCCTCGATGAAGAGCGCCGCGCCGCACAGGCGCGCGTGCACAGCGAAGCCGCTGCGATTGCCTCGCTCGAAGCGCGCCTGCATGCGCTGCGCCAGTTGCAGGAGAACGTGCAGACCGACGGCAAGGTGCAGCCCTGGCTGGCGAAGCACGAGCTGGCCGAGCTGCCACGCCTGTGGAAGAAGGTCCATATCGAGCCAGGCTGGGAAAACGCGCTCGAATCCGTGCTGCGCGAGAAGCTGAACGCGCTGGAAGTGTCGAACCTGGACTGGGTCAAGGCCTTCCTGACGGACGCGCCGCCGGCCAAGCTGGCGTTCTACTCGCCCCCGGCCGCCGCCCGTCCGCTGGAAACGCCGGCGGGGCTGCGCCCGCTGATGTCGCTGGTACAGATCACCGAGCCGGGCATCCGCGCGGTGATGCAGGACTGGCTGGCGGATATCTTTGTTGCCACCGACATGGCGCAGGCCTTGGCCGCGCGCGGCACGCTGCCCGAAGGCGCGTCGTTCGTGGTGGCCGAGGGCCACGTCGTTGGCCGCAACGCGATCCAGATCTACGCCGCCGATTCCGAGCAGGCCGGCATGCTGGCGCGCGAGCAGGAAATCGAAAACCTGCAGAAGCAGGCGCGCGCGCAGGCGCTGCTGTCGGACGAAGCCAGGACCCAGGCGGTGCGCGCCGAGGCCGCGTACACGCAGGCCAGCCAGGCGCTGGGCGAGGCCCGCGCGCGCGCCGAGCAGGCCACGCGCCGCGTGCATGCGCTGCAGATGGACGTGCTCAAGCTGTCGCAGGCGATGGAGCGCTACTCCGCCCGCAGCGGCCAGATCCGCGAGGAGCTGGAAGAAATCCACGCGCAGATCGATGAACAACGCGCGATCCGCGCGGAATCCGAAGCCAGCTTCGAGCAGCACGACGCCGCGCTGGCCGAGATGCAGGCCTCGCACGAAGACCAGCAGATGGCCTTCGAGGCGCTGGACAGCAAGCTCTCGGGCGCGCGCCACCAGCTGCGCGACTTCGAGCGCGCCGCGCAGGAAGCGCTCTTTGCCGAGCGCAACCTGTCCAGCCGCATCGACGAACTGCGCCGCAATATCCAGGTGGCGGCCGACCAGGCCGAGCGCATCGCCGAATCGCTGGAGAACGCCCGCGCCGAGCTGGAAACCATCAACGAGCAGACCGCGCATACCGGCCTGCAGGACGCGCTGGAACTGCGCGCCGAGAAGGAAGAAAAGCTCACCGCCGCGCGCACCGAACTCGATGCGCTGTCGGCGCAGCTGCGCCAGTTCGACGAACAGCGGCTGGCCGCCGAACGCAGCCTGCAGCCGCTGCGCGACCGCATCACCGAGCTGCAGCTCAAGGAGCAGGCCGCGCGCCTGAACCAGGAGCAGTTCAGCGAGCAGCTGACTGCGGCACAGGTCGACGAGGAAGGGCTGGCGCACAAGCTCACCGGCGACCTGAAGCCGTCGTACCTGCAGGGCGAAGTCACGCGCATCAACAACGCCATCAACGCGCTGGGCCCGGTCAACATGGCCGCGCTCGACGAACTGGCAGCGGCGCGCGAGCGCAAGACCTTCCTCGATGCGCAGTCGGCCGACCTGAACGACGCCATCAACACGCTGGAAGACGCGATCGCCAAGATCGACCAGGAAACCCGTGCGCTGCTGCAAGGCACTTTCGACCAGGTCAACCACCATTTCGGCGAGCTGTTCCCGTCGCTGTTCGGCGGTGGCCAGGCGCGCCTGATCATGACCGGCGAAGAAATCCTCGACGCCGGCGTGCAGGTGATGGCGCAGCCCCCGGGCAAGAAGAACTCGACCATCCACCTGCTGTCGGGCGGCGAGAAGGCGCTGACCGCGATCGCGCTGGTGTTTGCGATGTTCCAGCTCAACCCCGCGCCGTTCTGCCTGCTGGACGAGGTGGACGCGCCGCTGGACGATGCCAACACCGAACGCTATGCCAACATGGTGGCACGCATGTCGGACAAGACTCAATTCGTTTTCATCTCACATAACAAGATCGCCATGGAAATGGCTCATCAACTCATTGGCGTAACCATGCAGGAGCAGGGCGTTTCGCGGATCGTGGCCGTGGATATGGACGCGGCGGTTTCGATGGCGGAGGCAGCATGAGCAGTAAGCAGGGGCCCCGCGCAGCGGGGCGGCGCACGTCCGCGAATGCTGCGCGCAACCGACACCACCATGCTGTGATCAACATGGACGCTTTGGAGATTGCAGCATGAGCGGTAAGCAGGGATCCCGTGCCGCGGGGAGGCGCACGTCCGCCAATGCTGCGCGCAACCGACACCACAGTGCTGTGACCAATATGGGCGCTTTGGAGATTGCAGCATGAAGCTGAACATGGACCTGCAGACCGCGCTGATCGTCGCGGGCTTGGTATTCCTGGTGCTGCTGTTTGGCTACAACCAGTGGCAGATCCGCAAGGCGCGCCGTCCCCGCGAGCTGAGTCCCGAGGACGACCTGCCGCCGATGCGCGAGCCGGTGGTCGGCCAGGCTACTTCGCCCGAAACCGCGGCGCGGCTGCACGAGGCCAGCCCGGAGTCGGTGCAGCGGCGCGAGCCGACGCTGGCGCCGGGCACGCCTGCGGCACCGTCGTCGCAGCCCAACCACGTGGCCGCCGCTGCCGCGGCCGCAGCCAGTACCGCCGATGCCGACGAGGCCGTGGCGGAAGAAGTCGCGGTGGCTGCCGGCGTGGTGCAGGCCGCGCCCGGCGCCGAAGGCGATGAAGCCGACGAAGCCGGCCAAGCCGACCAAGCCGAGGCTGTATCCGCCCCGGCGCCGACCCCCGCGCCGACCCCCGCGGCCGCCGCTGCGCCGGTGCCCGCTGCGGCGCCCGCGCCAGCACCGGTCCCCGCCCCGGTCGCCGCCGTTCCCGACGGCCAGCCCGCGCCGGCCGTGGTCGATCCGTTGATCGACTGCATCGTGCCGCTGCACCTGGAGCGCAAGGCTTCCGGTGACCGCATCCTGCCGCTGACCGGCAGGCTGCGCCGTGCCGGCACCAAGCAGGTCCACATCGAGGGTTTGCGCGCCGAAGCCAATGCGTGGGAGCCGGTCACCGCCGGCCACCAGTACGAAGACCTGCAGGTTGGCGTGCAGCTGGCCAACCGCAGCGGCCCGCTCAATGCGCTGGAGTTTTCCGAGTTCATCACGGCGGTGGAATCGCTGGCCGAGGCGCTCGACGCCTCAGCCGACCTGCCCGACATGAGCGAGACCGTGGCCAATGCGCGCGAGCTCGATGGCTTTGCCGCCGGCAGCGACGTGCAGCTGGGCGTCAACGTGATTTCCGACGGCGCGCCGTGGTCGGCCGCCTACGTGCAGAACGTGGCCACCCAGGACGGGCTGGTGCTGTCGCGCGACGGCACGCGCTTCATCCGCTACCAGGCGAATGCCGAAGGCGTGCAGCGCCCGCTGTTCACGCTGCAGTTCGGCGACACCAACTTCCTGCGCGATGACTTGACGGTCAAATCCGGGCGCCAGATCACGCTGCTGCTCGACGTGCCGCTGGCTGACCAGGGCGCCAAGCCGTTCAAGACGGTCTGCGAGTACGGCAACACGCTGGCCCAGCGCATGGGCGCGCAGCTGGTCGACGACAACATGCGTCCGCTGACCGAAGCCTCGTTCATTGCCATCTTCAGCCAGCTGGAAACGCTGTACCAGAAGCTCGAAGCGCGCGGCATGCCAGCCGGCTCGCCGGTGGCGCTGCGGTTGTTCAGCGTCTAGCCGGAGCCTGCCATGACCGCAAAACCACGCGGCGCGCAGGCTGAAGCCTCCGCGCCCGCCGGCGGCTTGCCGCCCGAAGCCGCAGCCAGGCGCGTCGCCTGGCTGCACGATGAGCTCAACCGCCACAGCTACCAGTACTACGTGCTGGACGCACCCACCATCCCGGATGCCGAGTACGACGCGCTGTTCAGCGAACTGATGGCGCTCGAGCTCGAGCATCCCGAGCTGCAGTCGCCGGATTCGCCCACGCAGCGCGTCGGCGGCGAGGCGCTGGCCGCCTTCGACACGGTGCGCCACCGCGTGCCGATGCTGTCACTGAACAACGGCTTCGCCGACGACGACGTGCTCAGCTTCGACCGCCGCTGCGCGCAGGGCCTGGGCCGCAGCGCGCCCGCGGCTGGCGAGGCCGACCTGTTCAGCGCGGCCGAAGCGGTCGAGTATTCCTGCGAGCTGAAGTTCGACGGGTTGGCCATGTCGCTGCGCTATGAAGACGGCCGGCTGGTGCAGGCCGCCACCCGCGGCGATGGCGAGACCGGCGAGGACGTGACCGTCAACGTGCGCACCATCAAGGCGATCCCCTTGAAGCTGCGCGGCCAGGCGCCCGCGGTGCTGGAAGTGCGAGGCGAAGTCTTCATGTATCGCCGCGACTTCGACAAGCTGAACGCACGCCAGGCGGAGGCTGGCGAAAAGACCTTCGTCAATCCGCGCAATGCCGCTGCCGGCAGCCTGCGCCAGCTTGATCCGCGCATCACCGCAAAGCGGCCGCTGTCGTTCTTCGCCTATGGACTGGGCGAGCTGCAGGGCGTGGATCGTCCGCCCACGCACAGCGCCATGCTCGACGGCTTCGATGCGCTGGGCCTGCCGGTGTGCAAGGAGAGGGCCGTAGTCAAGGGCGCGCAGGGGCTGCTCGATTTCTATCGCGATATCGGCCAGCGCCGCGACGACCTGCCGTACGACATCGACGGCGTGGTCTACAAGGTCAACGCGCTGGCCGAGCAGGACCGGCTGGGCTTTGTCTCGCGCGCGCCGCGCTTTGCGCTGGCGCACAAGTTCCCGGCGCAGGAAATGACCACCATCGTCGAGGACATCGAGGTGCAGGTTGGCCGTACCGGCGCGATCACGCCGGTGGCGCGGCTGCAGCCCGTGTTCGTCGGCGGCGTGACCGTGACCAATGCCACGCTGCATAACGAGGACGAAATCCGCCGCAAGGACGTCCATATCGGCGACACCGTGATTGTGCGCCGCGCGGGCGACGTGATTCCGGAGGTCGTGGCGGTTGTGGCCGAGCGCCGGCCGGCGGATGCGCGTGCCTTCGTGATGCCGACGGCTTGCCCGGTTTGCGGTTCGCATATCGAGCGGCTGGAAGACGAGGCGATCGCGCGCTGCACCGGCGGCCTGATCTGCGCGGCGCAGCGCAAGCAGGCGCTGCTGCACTTTGCGCAGCGCCGTGCCATGGATATCGAAGGGCTGGGCGACAAGGTAGTCGAGCAACTGGTCGACCACGGCATCGTGCGCACGCCGGCAGACCTGTACAAGCTTGGCGTGGCCAAGCTGGCGGCGCTGGAGCGCATGGCCGACAAGTCGGCGACCAACCTCGTCGCGGCGATCGAGACGTCGCGCGAGACGACGATGAACCGCTTCATCTTCGCGCTAGGCATCCGCCATGTGGGCGAGGCCACCGCCAAGGATCTCGCCAGGCATTTCGGCAAGCTCGATGGGCTGATGGCCGCCGACGAAGCCGCGTTGCTGGAGGTCAATGACGTCGGCCCGGTGGTGGCGCAGTCGATTGCGCATTTCTTTGGCGAGCCACATAACGTCGAGGTCATCGAACAACTGCGCGCGGCAGGGGTACACTGGCCGGAAAGCGAGCCGGCCGCCAGGGCACCGGCACCGCTGTCGGGCAAGACCTTCGTGCTGACCGGCACGCTGCCGACCATGTCGCGCGAGGACGCCAAGGAATTGCTCGAAGCCGCGGGCGCCAAGGTGGCGGGTTCGGTGTCGAAGAAGACCGACTACGTGGTCGCTGGCGCCGAAGCCGGCAGCAAGCTGGACAAGGCCGAGGCGCTGGGCGTGCCGGTGCTGGACGAGGCAGGCATGCTTGCGTTGCTGGCAGAAGTGGGCGCTGCGCCCGCGCAGGAATAAGCCGGGGAAACAGGAAACAGCCATGATCCGCGAGATTCTCAAGATGGGCGATCCGCGCCTGCTGCAGGTGGCGCGCAAGGTGGAGCGTTTCAATACGCCGGAACTGCGCACGCTGATCGAAGACATGTTCGACACCATGGATCACGCCAACGGCGCCGGGCTGGCCGCACCGCAGATCGGCGTGGACCTGCAGGTGGTGATCTTCGGCTTCGACCGCAACCCGCGCTATCCCGATGCGCCGATGGTGCCCAAGACAGTGCTGATGAACCCCGTGTTGGAGATGCTGTCGGACGAGCTGGAAGACGGCTGGGAAGGGTGCCTGTCGGTGCCCGGCCTGCGCGGGGTGGTGCCGCGGCATGTGCGGCTGAAGTACAGCGGGTATGACCTGATGGGCAACCGGATCGAGCGGGTCGCCGAGGGCTTCCATGCGCGCGTGGTGCAGCATGAGTGCGACCACCTGCAGGGCATTCTTTATCCGATGCGGATCAAGGATTTTTCGAGGTTCGGGTTTACCGAAATCCTGTTTCCGGATTTGCCGGCCAATAGCGACGACTGACAGCGACGCGGGTAAGTACGCTGCTGGTTTGCTCCCCTCTCCCGCTCGCGGGAGAGGGGGCGGGGGTGAGGGCCGGAGCATCAACGAAGTGGAGTGCTTCACTTCGTGGACATGTCGGCCCTCACCCCAACCCTCTCCCGCAAGCGGGAGAGGGAGCACACAATTGGCAAGGGATCAGGCTGGTGCCAGGCGTGGCAGCCGAACCCAAAAAAGCGGCCATCCCGGCCGCTTTTTTTCCATCAGAACTTCTCAAACTGCCCCAGGAACCGCCACTGCCCCGGCGGCAGGTCGCCCAGCACTACGCGGCCCATGCGCACGCGCTTCAGGCCAACGACTTCCAGCCCGACCTGCTCGCACATCCGGCGGATCTGGCGCTTGCGGCCCTCGCGCAGCACGAAGCGCAGCTGCTCTTCGTTCTGCCAGCTGACCTTGGCCGGCTTGAGCAGCACGCCATCCAGCGACAGGCCATGGCGCAGCAGTTCGAGCTGGTCGGCGGGGAACACCTCGCTGACATTGCGCTCGACCGCGCCTTGCGGGCCATGCCAGACCACCCGCACCAGGTATTCCTTCTCGACGTTCGAATCCTCACCGATCAGCGCGCGCGCGACGCGGCCATCCTGCGTCAGCACCAGCAGGCCGGTGGAGTCGATATCGAGGCGGCCAGCGGGCGCCAGGCTCTTGCGTTGCCACGGGGCGAAGCGCTTGCGCGTGGTGTCGCCTTCCCACTGGTTCTCGGCGGTGAACAGCACAGCCGCCGGCTCGTAGCCGTCTTCGGCCTGGCCGGAGACGTATCCCACCGGCTTGTGCAGCAGCACGGTGACGCGCTCGCCCTGTTCGGAGCGCGCTTCCTGCAGGATCTCGATCTCGGCATCCGGGCGGATGCGGCTGCCCAGTTCGGTCACCGGCTTGCCGTCGACCAGCACCCAGCCGCGCGGAATCCATTCGTCGGCTTCGCGGCGCGAGCACAGGCCGAGTTCGGACATGCGCTTGGACAGGCGCACCAGGCCGTCGTCATGGGTAGCCTCGGGCGCGGCATCGTCGCGCGCGGGCTGCTGCGGGCGCGGGGACGGTGCCTGCGGCCGGGATGTGCCGGCGGTGCGGATGCGGTCGGCGGCGTCGCTGAAGCGGCGCGCCGGCGCCGAGCCCTCGCGGCGGCGTTCGCCGGTGGGGGCAGGACGACGGGGACGGCTTTCGTCGTCGCCGTAACGCCGCGGACGGTTGTCATCGTCGCCAAAGCGCCGCGGCGGACGCGCTTCGCCTTCGAAGCGGCGCGGGCGTGCTTCGCCGCGATCGTCGCCATAGCGGCGGGGGCGGTTGTCGTCGTCGCCAAAGCGCCGCGGCGGACGTGATTCGCCTTCGAAGCGGCGCGGGCGCGCTTCGCCACGATCGTCGCCATAGCGGCGGGGGCGGTTGTCGTCATCGCCAGAGCGCCGCGGCGGACGCGATTCATTGCCTTCGAAGCGGCGCGGGCGCGCTTCGCCACGATCGTCG